>JBDKFN010000065.1:0-9884 GCA_039798705.1 Bacteroidota bacterium | reverse complement strand
GGTAAAATAAATTTATTAATACAAGGTCTTTTTTTAAAAAAATTTTCAAAAACTACTTCTGTCTGAAATAAATAGCGATTGGCACCCCCGAAAATTCGAAATTTTCACGGATTTTATTCTCTAAGTACCTTCTGTAAGGTTCCTTGATATATTGAGGCAAATTACAGAAAAAGGCAAAAGCAGGTGATGAACCCGGTATTTGGGTAACATACTTGATTTTAATATACTTTCCTTTGACACTTGGTGGTGGATAACGCTCTATCACCTCTAACATTACCTCATTTAGCTTAGAGGTAGGGATGTGCTTAGTTTTGTTAATGTAGACCTCGTTAGCGGTCTCTATGGCTTTGAAAATACGTTGTTTGTTGATTGCAGAGGTGAAAACAATTGGCACATCAACAAATGGCGCAATTTTCTCTTTAATTTTATCTTCAAAGGCTTTACTGGTCTTTTGGTCTTTTTCGACTAAATCCCATTTATTCACCAAAATCACAACACCTTTTCGGTTCTTTTCTATTAAATTGAAAATATTGATGTCTTGAGATTCAATTCCTTCCATTGCATCAATCATCAGAATACAAATATCCGCTGCTTCTAATGCTTTGATGGTTCTCATTACAGAATAAAACTCAAGGTTTTCATTAACCTTTGTTTTCTTTCTTAGACCAGCTGTATCAATCAACATAAAATCATGTCCGAATTGATTGTAATGAATTTCGATGGAGTCTCTAGTAGTTCCTGCAATTGGAGTTACAATATTTCTTTCTTTACCAAGCAATGCGTTTACAATGGAAGACTTGCCCACATTTGGTCTGCCTAAGAAAGTATATTTCGGTAAAGCATTTTCTACAAATTCTATTTCTTCAAAATGCGAAACAACTTCGTCTAATAATTCTCCAGTTCCACTTCCTGTCATTGAAGAAATACAAAAAGGTTCACCTAATCCTAAAGAATAAAATGCAGCTGAATCGTTGATCTGATTGTTGTTGTCAACTTTGTTTGCAACAACAATCACTGGTTTCTTAGAACGTCTTAGAATGTCAGCAATTTCATCGTCCAAATCTGTTACACCTGTGGTAACATCAACCATGAACACCAACACCGTTGCTTCTTCTATCGCGATAATTACTTGCTCACGAATAGCCGCTTCAAATAAATCTTCTGAATGTGCAACATATCCACCGGTATCAATGATGGTAAACTTTTTACCAATCCATTCTGCGGTTTCGTAATGGCGATCTCTGGTTACGCCACTGAAATCGTCTACGATTGCTTTCCTCGCTTCACATAACCTATTAAATAATGTTGACTTGCCAACATTCGGTCTTCCTATAATTGCTACTATATTACTCATGTCTTTAAAATTTAAGATTCATAACCGAATCCTTTTAAATAATTTTTTTTATTTCTCCAGTCTGGAATTACTTTTACAAAAAGCGATAAGAAAACTTTTTTACCTAAAAATACCTCCATCGCTTCTCGCGATTTTGTACCTACTCTTTTAATTTTATCTCCTTTAGTGCCTATCACAATTATTTTTTGCGAATCTCTTTCGACGATAATTTCTGCTTCAATTCGAATGATATTTTCTTCCTCTTTAAACGAAGTAACGATTACTTCTGTACTGTAAGGAATTTCATTTTGGTAATTGGTCATGATTTGCTCTCGAACCATTTCAGAAACGATGAAACGCTCTGTTCTGTCTGTATAAGTATCGTCTTTAGGATAATATGCCGGATGTTCAGGTAAATTGTCGATTACAAACTGAAATACTGCTGGCACATTAAAGTTTTCTAATGCTGAAATAGGGAAAATTGCTTGTGGATTCAATAAGTTTTGCCAATAAGCTAACTTTTCTTCTACTTCTGCTTGCGACTTACAAGTATCTATTTTATTAATCACTACGGCTACCGGTGAATTGGTATTTGCTAATTTGTCTATAACATCTTGTTCGTCGTATTTTTCATGAATGTCGGTCACAAACAAAATGATATCAGCGTCAACCAACGATTGATTTACCGCAGACATCATAGATTCTTGCAAACCATACATTGGTTTGATGATACCTGGAGTGTCTGAAAATATAATTTGATAGTTGGGTTCGTTGATAATTCCAAGGATTCTGTGGCGTGTTGTTTGGGCTTTTGGCGTGATAATACTTAGCCTTTCACCGATCAAAGCGTTCATTAAGGTAGACTTTCCAGCATTAGGCTTACCTATAATCGACACAAAACCAGACTGATGACTCATAAAAAAAATTAAATTTGGATTACAAAGAAACGAATAATATCTTTGCAATCCAATTAATAAGCGCCTTAGGGCAATTTGAGATTGTATACAGTGCGGGATGGAGCAGTTGGTAGCTCGTCGGGCTCATAACCCGAAGGTCATAGGTTCGAGTCCTGTTCCCGCTACCTAAAAAGCCTTTTAGATTTTCTAAGAGGCTTTTTCTTTTTTAAGTCGGTTCAAGGTTGGTTCGAAAAAATTTTGCTATGGTTTGCCTTGCTAATTGCAATAACTCAACTTATCTTTAGAATCAATACTATATAAAAAAAGCCTCACATTAACGTGAGGCTTTTTTATATAGTATTGAATTTATTCTTCTTTATCTGCATTTACCTGACCAAGAAAACCAGTTACTTGGAATTCGGTGCGACGGTTTTGCTGGTGCTCTTTGTCTGAACACACAACACCATTACCGCATTTGTTTACAAGTTTGCTTTCTCCATATCCTCTTCCTGTTATGCGATTTGCTTCAATCCCCTTACTGATGATGTATGCAACAGATGACTTAGCGCGGTTGTCAGAAAGCAATAAGTTTGCTTGATCTGAACCTCTTGCATCGGTATGCGAACTAAGCTCAATAATAATTTGAGGATTTTCAACTAAAAGCTTTACAACTTTATCTAACTCCTTAGCCGCATCTGGGCGGATATCAAATTTATTAACGTCAAAATAAATATTGTCTATTTTAATCGCCTTTCCTAAAACGATTTGCTCTAAAGTAAAATCTTTTTGATAGTCAAATGTTAATTCTGTATAGTTGATACATTTTTTATTGTCTCCAATTAATTTTTGAGACTTTGAAAAATAACCACTTTTAGTTGCAGTTAACTTAAATGTTGTATTGCTTTCGATATCTACAAAATGATAGAACCCATTAGAATCAGTCGTGGTTGTATATGATTTAGTAGGATTATTTTGATCTATCAAAGTAATAGTAACACTATCAATTTTTTTATTTTCGTTTTTAGATTTAATATAACCTTGAATAATACAAGCGATTGGTTTAGTTTGCATTCTAATTTGCAATGCTGTGTCTAGATAGGTAATTGCGCGAGTTAATGTGATAGGTTCAAAGCCAGGCTTTGAAGCAGTAAACTCAAAAAAACCATTAACTATTACAGGTATTTTTGCATTGTATCCATTAGATAAAAAATAATTTTTAACTGCTTTATTAGATTCATTTCTTACAATTAAATTCACGCCTTCTACTTTTTTGCCTGTTTGATTATCAACAACCGAAACAGCAATTGTTTTTGCCTTTTGCTTAATTCTAGAATAGCTATATACATCATCGTCTATGCCTGATTTTCCCCTAGAAGTACTAAAGTAACCTTTATCTTCATTTGGGAATTTCACCAAGCCAAAATCATCTGCATAAGAATTAATTGGCGCTGCTAGGTTTTCAGCATTTATGTTTTTCGATTTAACATCATAGCTAAAAATATCTAACCCACCTAAACCACCTCTACCATCAGAAGCAAAAAATAATGTTTCGTTATTTTCAATGAAAGGAAATACTTCATTACCTGCTGAGTTGACATTAGACCCTAAGTTCTTTGGCTTAGTCCATTGGCTATCTACCAAATTACATACGTAAATATCCATGCCACCAAAGCCGCCTGGCATATTAGAGCTAAAATACAATGATGTGCCATCTGAATTAACGGATGGATGTGTACATGCATAATTCTTACTATTAAAACTCATCAAAGTATCTTTTAACCATTTACCTTTGACAGGATCAAATGTTGCTGATAATATTTTTAAGTTTTTATACCCGTCTTTTGATTTTTTGCGGGGATTATTTACCGAATAATACATGGTATTTGTATATGCGCAAAAAGAAGCCGGCCCATAATTAAATCTTCCTCTTAATTGGTTTGCAAATGGCAAAGGTTTTCCATTAGCTTCATCAAGGTTTATGTAAAACAAATTTGTAAAGTTCTTATCCGTCCAAGTATGCCTTCTTTTTATAAAACTAGATGAAATTCTGTCGCTCGTAAAAACCAATTTGCCTTTATAAATTACAGGGCTAAAGTCTGAGTAATCGGAATTAAACGAGAGTGATGCTACCTTAATATTTGCAGAATCAACGGCAGTTAGCTGAGTTAAATTTTTGATTGAATTTCGAATACTCTCCATTCTGTAGTCCTTACTAGCAGATGCTTTGGGTGTACTAACAAATTTCAATGCTTGTGCATATTTTTTATTTTTCATTAGCATTTCAGCATAATAAATTTGATCTGTCCAAACCGTATCAAGTAGCACTAATTTTTTAAACAATGGCTCTGCCTTTGTTGGTTGATTGGTTAGTCTGTAACAAGTAGCTAGTTTTCTGTTAACTTCTAAACTGCTACTGTCCTTTTTTATTAAATACTCGAAAACAGGTATTGCATCAGAATAATTTAACTGACGGTATTTGTAATTACCATAATTTAAAATCAACTGCGCAAATGAACTAGTAGAAATTAAAAATAAAAATGCGGTGTAAAATATTTTTCTACTCATATTAAAAATATCTAGGAGATGTTACCTTTTTGTTATTGTAGCTGAAAATATAATTCAAGGATACTTCATGTGTACCCCCAGAAAAATCTTTCAGCTTGGTTAGTGTGTAATCGTATGAATATCCCATCCTGAATTGATTAGATAGCTGTAATGCGGTTAAGAAACTATAAGCATCTCCAGAACGGTAACCGCCTCCAACCCAAATTAAATTATACATTAAGGCTGAAAGGTTAAGGTCATATTCTATAGGCGCATTCATGACTGCTTTTATCATAAAAGATGGCCTAACTTTAAACAAAGGGTTAACATCTAAAATTATACCCGAAGCAATAAAATAATGAACTTCTTTTTTATCAAAAGAGCCTGTCACGCTTTCAACACTTCCGTTTGAGTTAACTACTAATTTATTAGTAATTAGCCTAGGAGTAGAAACTCCGAAATAAAAACGATCGGTATAATAATATGCTCCAAATCCGAAATTTGGCGCAAAGGCTACAGGTGTGTTATACAAGAATTGTGCATCACCTCCTTGTGTTGTTTTGATCTCTGATAATCGTTCCTGATAACCACTAACTCCACCCAATAAACCCAAAGAAAGCAATCCTTTTCTCAATTTAATTCGATAAGAATAATTAGCGAAGAATCCTGTTTGAGAGGTAACTCCAATTTGATCTTGATATACTGTTACTCCAGCACCTACTTTACTATTGAATAAATGCGTATGCGCTGTTACTGTCTTTGTCGTTGGAGAGCCCTCCAAATTAGCCCACTGATTTCTATATACACTAGATAAAGATAAGGCTTCATGTGACCCAGCATATGCAGGATTTATGAAAACTTCATTGAATGTGTATTGTGAAAACATAGGTTCACTTTGAGCATTCGCGTTTTTCGACAAAAATAAACTTGCCATACAAAAAAACACACATACTAATTGATTAACTTTTTTCATTTTGTTTTTACTTATTTCTTAATAACAATATATCCAGTTACAGGTGTCACATTATTGACCCCAAAATCTAACACGTAGAAATAGGTTCCGTTTGGAAGTACGCCATCTCCAATTACCAGACCACCGGTATTACTTGCACTTCCGGTCCACGAGTTATTATATGGCGACATTTCAAATACTTTATTTCCCCATCTATTGAAAATTTCTAATTTATTAGTTGGATAGTTTTCTAATCCTGGAATTACAAACTGCTCATTTGTTCCATCACCATCTGGTGAAAAACCTGATGGAATAAATAATGTTACAGACAAACTTGTAATAGAGCTTTCATTTGGATCTGAGTCGCCATTTGGATCAGGGTCTAATCCATTAACCGAATTGTCGTATACAGTTGTGTCGGCCATGTCAGCACTAATTTGTACTGAATTATTAAACACCGATACAGGAGAGTTTGGCAACACATCTAAAACTATTTTAATTGTACGGGTAACTCCTACCGGTAAATAACTAATTGTAGAATCTAATAATTGCATGTCATTTATACCATCGTAATTCGGATTAAGATTTAAACCTGATGGCATTATAATATTAGAAATTGTAAATGTTGCTGGCGATGGGAAAACCGCAGCTAAATCTTCCTTAATTCTTATATTATCTAAAGCAACATCTCCGTAGTTTTTAACAACTAATGTATAGGTTAGTTGATATTTTTCAGTGGTAATTGCTGTTGGCTCTGCTACAGAAAGCGCAACACCTACAGATGGTTTAGGTGTATTGATTACAGTAATTACGCACCAGTTGCTATCCGCTAAAGATGGCGCCGCATTATCATTCACATAATACCTAAAGCTGTCAACGCCCACATAGTTAGCGTTTGGTGTATATGCAAAGTTTCCGTTAACATTTATATTTACAGTTCCATGTATTGGCGCAGTTGCAATTGAAAAACTTAACATATCATTTTCTGGATCTGAATCGTTCGATGCTACTGTTTTCTGTAAAGTATAATTTTCTGGCATACTGAATTCATCTCTTACCGCTATTGGAGCATTATTAGGAGCACCTAGTATTTCGAAATATACGTATGCAGTATCGCAAAGTGATGGAATTCCATTGTCACAAAGCGTGTACATTAAACTATCTTTTCCTACGAAGTTATTATTCGGAGTATAAGTAAACACGCCATTTGAATTTACATTAATTGTTCCATGAGCTGGATTAGCAAAAGTGTATGCAAGTAATCCGTTTTCAATGTCAGAATCATTTAAACTTACGTCTATTTGCAAACTAGAATTTACAGGCATTTGTCGGTAATCGTTAATAGCAGTTGGTTTATCATTTACAGGCGTAACTGTGATGATTAACAATGCCGTATCACAAAGTGAAGGTGAACCATTATCGCAAACTTTGTAAACCAACGTGTCATTTCCAAAATAGTTTTGTATTGGCGTATAGGTGTAAGTTCCATCTGAATTCAATTGAGTGATTCCATTTTTTGTACTGCTTAAAATCGCAAAACTTAATGTATTACCATCAATGTCAGTATCGTTATTTGCTACACTTCCATTTATTGGTGAATCTTCGGAAGTAGCATTCACGTCGTCAATTGCAATCGGCTTATCGTTTGTTGGTGTTATAGTTATGATAACACTTGTTGTATCGAACCCATTATTGCCATCACTAATTACTACGTTAATTGTATCAATGCCGTTGGTGTTTAAATTTGGAGTAAACAATAAGCAAGAATCTAAACCAGCTACATTGCTTGTTGCGCCTAATTGCTGTCCTGAAATATTTACTATTGAAATTCTATCTTTTTCTATATCATTTGCTGCAATACAAATTTGAATGGCAACTTCTTCAGGAGTAGTTACTCTAATGGTATCAGCGAACACAACTGGTGGGTCATTAACTGGCATTATTGAAATTAATAACAGTCCAGTATCACAGGCTGTAATTGGCGAATTGTCACAAACTAAATAAAATAAAGAATCCTTACCGTTAAAGTTTGAATTTGGTTGATAGGTATATGAACCATTTGAATTCAAATTAAGTGTTCCGTTTTTAACATTATTTAAAATTGTAAATGTCAATGGATCGTTTTCGTAATCTGAATCATTTGCAGCTACAGTTCCATTTACTTGATTTGCATCTTCCGCAATAGTTATCGTGTCATTTAACGCTATCGGCGGATGATATAAAACTTGAATTTTGACTTTTGCAGTATTTGAAATTGTAGAATCGCATAATCCTGAATATACTTTTCTTCTAAACCATGTTGTAGTATTTAATATTCCTGGATCATAATCTTTAGAAGTAGCACCGCTAATATTCACGAAATTAGAACTTGAATCGACAGTACTACTTTGCCATTGAAATGCATATGTTCCATTTCCTCCAGCAGGTGTCGTTCCTAAAATTGAAGCTGGGTCGCCACTTACATAAAAACTATCAACAGCAGGTTTTGCAATACTATTTATTGAAATAGTTGAATTGATTACAATGCCTGCAACAGTTGAGTTTGCTGAGCTACATACACCACTCGAAACAACTGCTCTGTAATAAGTTGTAGTTGTTAAGTTTGTTGCG
This sequence comes from Bacteroidota bacterium, assembly GCA_039798705.1. Classification (GTDB taxonomy): domain Bacteria; phylum Bacteroidota; class Bacteroidia; order Sphingobacteriales; family Sphingobacteriaceae; genus CAIKLP01. The sequence continues at coordinate 1,549 of JBDKFN010000065.1, read as the reverse complement.
GTTAAACTTGTAGTTGTATTTGTAATATCTGTTACCGTTCCAGTGAATCCTGCGTTCGTTGCCGATTGCCATTTGGTTACTGTTCCTGTGTGACCAGATAATGTGATCGTAGTTGAGTTTGTTCCTGTACAAACCGTTGCAGTTATTTGTGAACCGATTTTTGCATCACCTCCAACAGATGCTGGATCTACAATTACGCTTGCAACTGTAGAGCTTGCATTTGAACAAATACCACTTGCAATAATTGCTCTATAATAAGTAGTCGTTGTTAAGTTTGTTGCGGTTAAACTTGTAGTTGTATTTACAATATCTGTTACCGTTCCAGTGAATCCTGCGTTCGTTGCCGATTGCCATTTGGTTACTGTTCCTGTGTGACCAGATAAAGTGATCGTAGTTGAGTTTGTTCCTGTACAAACAGAAGTTGATGTAGCAGTTCCAATTTTTGCATCACCACCAACTGATGTTGGATTTACTGTAATTGTTGCAACAGCTGAGTTTGCTGACGAACAAGCTCCACTTGTAACAACTGCTCTATAATAAGTAGTCGTTGTTAAGTTTGTTGCAATTAAACTAGTTGTTGCGTTTGCAATATCTGTTACTGTTCCTGTGAAACCAACGTTCGTTGCCGATTGCCATTTGGTTACAGTTCCTGTTTTACCTGCTAATGTTAATGTAGTTGAGTTCGTTCCGGTACAAACAGAAGTGCCACCAGAAATAGTTCCGCCAACTGATACTGGATAAACCATAATAGCATCAATTGTAGAATAAGCAGCCGAACACGCACCACTTGTAACAACTGCTCTATAAGACGTAGTCGTTGTTAAGTTTGTTATTGTTAAACTTGAAGTTGTATTTGAAATATCTGTTGGTGCAGTTGCAAAGTTATCTGTTGAACTTTGCCATTTTATAACTATTCCTGTTTTACCAGCTAATGTTAAAGTAGTTGAGTTTGTTCCTATACATACAATAGTGCCACCAGAAATTGTTCCACCTACAGACGCAGGGTCAACTGTAATTGTTGCAACAGTAGAGTTTGCTGAAGAACATGTTCCGCTTGTAACTACTGCTCTATAATAAGTAGTCGTTGTTAAGTTTGTTGCGGTTAAACTTGTGGTTGTATTTGCAATGTCTGTTACCGTTCCAGTAAATCCTGCGTTCGTTGCCGATTGCCATTTGGTTACAGTTCCTGTGTTGCCAGATAAAGTGATTGTAGTTGAGTTTGTTCCTGTACAAACATTAGTAGATGTCGCAGTTCCAATTTTTGCATCACCACCTACTGATGCTGGGTCAACTGTAATTGTTGCAACAGCTGAGTTTGCTGAGCTACACGCACCGCTTGTAACTACCGCTCTATAATAAGTAGTCGTTGTTAAATTTGTTGCAGTTAAACTTGTGGTTGTATTTGCAATGTCTGTTACCGTTCCAGTAAATCCTGCGTTCGATGCCGATTGCCATTTGGTTACAGTTCCTGTGTTGCCAGATAAAGTGATCGTAGTTGAGTTTGTTCCTGTACAAACATTAGTAGATGTCGCAGTTCCAATTTTTGCAT
>JBDKFN010000064.1:0-9913 GCA_039798705.1 Bacteroidota bacterium | reverse complement strand
GCAGTTACAAGATTAAAAAGAAAAGACAGAAAAAATAAAACTGTTTCTAGATTGAAAGTACAACATAAGAAAATGGCTACAGATAAATCTATCAAGAAGCCAGTTGCTCGTACGGAAGAAAATAACTCAGCAGAATAAGTTATTACATACCATATTTGAAGCTGTTTAAGGAAACTTAAACGGCTTTTTTTATTTAGATTTTTTCAGAATCGCTTGGTTTATTTTTTTGATTAAACCGGGTCCTTCATAAATAAATCCAGTATATAACTGCATTAAACTAGCGCCAGCATCTAATTTTTCCAATGCGTCTTCAGCCGAATGAATGCCACCCACTGCGATGATAGGGAACTGACCTTTACTTTGCTCATGCAAATAACGAATCACCTCCGTAGCTCTATGACGCAATGGTTTTCCACTTAATCCGCCTGCTCCAATTTTTTCTAGTAAAGCCGAATCAGTTTTTAAACCACTTCTATCAATGGTTGTGTTGGTTGCAATCAATCCAGCTAATTTGGTTTCTAGCATAATTTCCACCACATCGTCTAATTGTTCTTTGCTTAAATCTGGCGCAATTTTTAGTGCAATGGGTTTTGGATTTGCTTTTAATTGATTGATTTTTTGTAAATGATTTAATAATGCTTTGAGTGGTTCTTTTTCTTGAAGCGCCCTTAGGTTAGGGGTGTTAGGTGAGCTTACATTGACAACGAAATAATCTACTACATCGAACAAAGCCTCAAAACATTTTTCATAGTCTTGAACTGCATTTTCGTTTTCAGTTATTTTATTTTTACCAATATTTCCCCCAATAATAATATTGGCATTTCTTTTTCTTAAACGAATAGCCGCCGCCGCAACACCTTCATTGTTGAATCCCATCCTGTTAATTAAACCAGCATCTTGAGGCAATCGGAACATGCGGGGTTTAGGATTGCCAGGTTGTGCAACTGGGGTTAGGGTGCCAACCTCAATAAATCCAAATCCAAAATGACTCAATTCGTTGAACAGTTTTGCGTCTTTGTCAAAACCTGCAGCTAATCCAACAGGATTTGGAAAATCAATTCCAAAAACATTTCTGTGTAACGATGGATGAGTGACGCGGTAATTCAATTTAATTAAATTTGAAATACCAGGAATGCGGTTCATTAATTTAATGCCTGCAAAAACAAAATGGTGTATTTTTTCGGGATCGAAACGGAATAAAATTGGTCTTATAATCGATTGATACATTTTTATCGAGTTAATGTTGCTCTCATCATTTCGCGCTTGCCTAAGGCGCCTATTGGGCGTTCTATTGTGAATCCTAAGTCGCGTAAACATCTTTTTAAATTACCGGTTACGCTGTAGGTCACAAATATACCTTTATCTTTTAAAAATTGACAAACATGTTGGATCATTTCTGCTGTCCACATTTCAGGTTGTTTACTGGCTGCAAAGGCATCAAAATATATGATATCATATTTCTGATCAGTTGAGAAATCTGCTAGGTTTATTTCTTCAATTTTCAAGCTTTGATTAGCTGCTATGTGCTGTTCCATTTCAAAAGCAGAAAGGTATTGTTGCTGAAATAACGAAGATAAATTATCAGCAGCTAAAAAGTTTTGATAGTTTGTTTGTTGAATAAAATCAAGTGGGAGAGGGAAGGCCTCTATGCCTGTGTAATGAATTGCAATATTATTTTTAATGGCATAATCCATACTTAATAAATAATTTAATCCAGTTCCAAATCCTATTTCTAAAATAGCAATTTTTGTAGCTGCTGTTTTGTGATGAAAATAAGATAGGCCACTATTTATATATACATGTTCTGCCTCTTGAAAGGCTCCATTGATTGAATGATAATGTTCGTTGAGTGTAGAATGAAAGAAAGTGGTAGAACCGTCTGAAGTGGCAACAGCGCTAATGTTTGCAGCTTTCATTTACTTGCATTTTTCATGCCAACCTTCAAAAGGTCTTCATATCCTCCATTGAGATCTATGACATTTTTGAACCCTTTTTTTCGAAGAAAAGCTGCTGCCCTTCCGCTTCTAACGCCTATGGCACAGTACACAAATAGTGCTTGATTTTTATCTATTTTATCTATTTCAGCTTCGAAATTTTCACTGGTAATATCAATGTTTTTTGCGCCATCAAGATGTCCTTCCGAAAATTCTTGCGGCGTACGAACATCAATTAATTGCCCTTTATATTTATAGAAATTAGCTTTGAATTCAATGGAGTTTACTTTTAAAGCCGACTGCGCCAACACCATTGTGCTGAAGAGTAATAAGCCAATAAAAAGTATATATTTTTTCATAAGTCTAATAGCGCAAATTAATTAACAGATTTTGCAACCTCTAACGATTGAAAAAGCTGAAATGTTGTAAGGCCTTTTCCTATTTCAAAGGTAAACATTTGTTCTTTATTCTGTCCACCTTTTATTGCTTTTCCTGTCCATTTAATACTTTGTTTTCCAGCTGGCAAACTCATTCTAGTATAAGAAATTTGATAAGGTAAAGTTTGCCAATTCCTAGTATCTGCTTTTTCTGTTACTGCATTTACCACACCAACTAAAGCCCCCAAGTTTTGATTCTGGTCTCTCATAGCATATTCAGCCGCTTTCTTGGTTGCAAGCCTGATGAGGGCATTTCCTATTTCTCTTTGCATTCTATCTTCTAGGGTTTTAAATGCAATGCCGTTTAGGTCTTCAGCTAATTCTAAATTTTGAGTAGTTTGCCCATAACTTAAACTACTAGATTCGTAGTAAGGTGTTCTAGCAATGTATTTTGGAAAAGCAACCCTAATTAATTCAAGGGAAGCAAATCCTTCTTCTTCTTTCTTGTTTTTATTTGATCGATATGGAACAGTGAAGTTGAGGTTATATTCTTGATTAACAAAAGTTAGGTAATTTTCATTTGCGCCTGTTTTGGTAAAATTGATGCTATTCTCAGATTTTACTGGACCTAAGCCATTATTCCAGAAAAATAAAAGGTCACCGTTTTCCGAATTGTTCGATTCATATTTTAATTGAAATTTATTTTCATAAAAAGAAACTTCCTCTGGAAATCCACTTTTATAAGCACAATAAATTAGGTCCTTTTTTAATTGTAGTGGAGCATTAATATTAAATTGCTTGATATAGCTATTTTCATAGGCTTCTAGCGCATTTCTATAGGCAATGAATGCATTGTTATAATCATGATCAGCTTGATAAATGAGACCAATTAAATTCAAGCCAAAAGCATCTACATGATATTTATTCTTGTTTTTATATTTATCATTTAAACTTTGCAATTTTAAATTTAACCTTCGCGCTTCAATCAATGCATTTTCATTGTCGTTCAATTTTAAATAATTGATGGCTTTATAATAATGGATCATCACTTTTTCAAAGTCTTCACCTTGATATGGAGCATTCATTTGGTTGGTAACCATTGCTAGCGCTTGGTCTCCTAGTTTTTTCTGATAGTCTTCAACCATCAAATCTGCTTGGTTGAATTGAACGTTGCTTTCAGAATAGTTACCTAATAAATGTTCAATTGTACCCTTGTTCAAATGAAACAATAATTCATTTTTACCGCTTTGACCTTTTTTGTCTTTGGTTAAAAATTCATTCGCTTTTGTTAAATTTCCACTTTCAAAATCAGCGTTGAATTCTGCTAATTTTTGATAATAGCTAGCGCAAGCCGTTAATAAATTAGCAGCTAGAATACACAGTAAAATGCGATAGAATTTGCTCAATTAGTAATGGCCTTTTTGATTTTTTTATCACCAATCCAAACCTTTTCATTCGTTTGTAAATCGGTTAATTCTAAGTCAATTTGATAGAAAACAACTTTGTTTTTACCATATTGATCAACAATAGAAGTAATCACACCATTCAACATGAAATCGGCTCCTTTTTCTAAGCCCCATTTCTTTTTAGTTTCTTCAGAAGAATAAGTTTGTTGGTCGTTGCGTTCTTCTCTTAATTCTTTTCTTGCTTCAGCTGCTTGAACTACACCAACTAAACCAGAATTAATAAAGGCTTTTTCTATATCCTTTACAAAAGTTTCAGACTCGATATGTTCTGTTGTTTTGTTTTTAATATTACCCACAATTACCATTGGTTTTTTTCCTTTAACAGCTGTAAATTCTGTTCTCCAAGGTCTAGACATACAGTCACTGATCATTTCATTAGAAACTAATCTAGAGTCGGTATCATTCCAACGACCGCTTAAATCTGTTTGTTGGGTAGGGTCGATGCGTTCAACTTTTTTGGTTTTACAGCCTGTCATTATGCTGCCCATCAAAACTGCTGTAAACAATAGGGTTATTTTTTTCATATAGTTTTAATTTTAATTCAATTTTATTCCATTTCAGGAACTCAAATATATATAATTAGCAGCATTTGAAAGGTAAATGCCTGCAATTTCATTTTAATTTTGCTTAATGGTAATATCCAATCCTTAAAATGCCGAAAGAAATCGATATTTTGTTATTTTTGAACTTTATCGACCCCCAATAATATTGTTAAATGAGTATCTCAAAGACCTATAGCCCGCAAGAGTTTGAAAATAAATGGTATAGCTATTGGATGGAACAGCAGTTTTTTAAATCTGTTCCTGACCACAGAGAACCTTATACCATTGTCATTCCGCCACCAAATGTGACGGGTATGTTGCATATGGGCCATATGTTAAATAATACCATACAAGATGTTTTGATTCGCAGAGCCCGAATGATGGGTAAAAATGCTTGTTGGGTTCCGGGTACAGACCATGCGTCGATCGCAACAGAAAGCAAGGTTGTTAATTTATTGCGCGAACAAGGAATTGAGAAAAAAGATATTACCAGAGCAGAATTTTTAGCACACGCTTACGATTGGAAAAATAAATATGGTGGAATCATTTTAGACCAATTGAAAAAATTAGGTGCTTCATGTGATTGGGATCGAACCAAATTTACCATGGATCCAGATCTATCTGAAGGTGTAATTGATGCATTTGTTAATTTATACGAAAAAGGATTTATTTACCGTGGAGTAAGAATGGTTAATTGGGATCCAAAAGGATTAACTGCGGTTTCCGATGAAGAAGTTATTCGTAAAGAAGTCAATCAAAAATTAGTTTACATCAATTACCAAATAGTTGGAGCAGAAAATAAATTTTTAACAATCGCTACCACTCGTCCTGAAACTATTATGGCTGATGCCGCAATATGTGTTAATCCAAAGGATGAAAGGTATTTTGATTTACATGGAAAAAGTGTTTTTATTCCTTTAATTCAAAAAGAAATTCCAATTATTTTAGATGAATATGTTGATGTTGAATTTGGTACTGGATGTTTGAAAGTTACGCCTGCACATGATTTGAACGATTATGAGTTAGGAATAAAACATCATTTACCGGTAATAGATATTTTAAATGACAATGGCACATTAAACGAAAAGGCGACTATTTTAGTTAACGAAGATCGATTTATTGCCAGAAAAAAAATCATTCAGTTATTAGAAGATGCAGGGCACTTAGCTAAAATTGAAGAATATAAATCGCAGGTAGGATTTTCAGAAAGAACAGATGCAGTGATTGAGCCAAAGTTGTCTATGCAATGGTTTTGCAAAATGACAGAAATGGCTAAGCCTGCATTAGATGTTGTTTTGAATGGTGAGGTAAAATTAATTCCTGAAAAATATACCAACACGTATAAGCATTGGATGGACAATGTAAAAGATTGGTGTATCTCTCGTCAACTATGGTGGGGGCAACAAATCCCAGCATTCTATGCACCCAATGGGGAAGTGGTTGTAGCTAAAACAGCAGCATTAGCTTTGCAATTGTTTCATCAAAAAGGAGAAGCATTTGCGCATTTAACAATCGAAGATATTAAGCAAGATGAAGATGTGGTTGACACCTGGTTTTCATCTTGGTTATGGCCAATTGCTGTTTTTGATACTACCGTTTTTGATGGCAAGAATAACAAAGGCAATGCGGATCTAAATTATTATTATCCAACCAACGATTTAGTTACTGGCCCAGATATTTTATTTTTCTGGGTAGCTAGAATGATCATGGCAGGTCAAGAATTCAAGCAAGAGATACCTTTTAAAAATGTTTATTTAACAGGTATTGTTCGAGATAAAATCGGCAGAAAAATGTCGAAAAGCTTGGGTAATTCACCCGATCCACTAGACTTAATGGATCAGTTCGGTGCAGACGGAGTGCGTGTAGGAATGCTACTTTGCGCGCCTGCAGGTAACGATTTAATGTTTGATGAAAGTTATTGTGAGCAGGGTAGAAATTTTGCAAATAAAATTTGGAATGCATTTAGAATGGTGAAAGGATTAAGAGTAGATCCAACCTTACCAAATAAAAATACACTTGCAAACGAATGGTTTGAATCTCGATTTAACGAAGCATTAAAAGAAATTGAAAATAATTTTCAGCAATACAAATTATCAGATGCTTTAATGGCAACTTATAAGTTAGTATGGGACGATTTTTGTTCATGGTATTTAGAAATGGTTAAACCATCTTTCGTTAAAAATGAAAATGGCGAAGGCGTGCAAGACCCCATTGATACTGCAACATACGACTTTATGAAATTGCAGTTAAGTAAAATTTTATCTTTATTACATCCCTTTATGCCATTTTTAACCGAAGAATTATGGCATGACGAAGAGTTGTTTGGCAAACGAGAAACCGCAGATTGTTGTATTGTATCTACTTATCCAAAAGTAGGAGCAATCAATGTCGAATTATTGCAAAAAGTTGAGCAATTAAAATTATTAATTTCTGAAATTAGAATGATCAGAAATAGTAAGCAAATTGCACCAAAAGTAACATTACCTCTGGCTATGAAAGCCAATACGATGAGCTATTTCAAAGAAACAGAAAATGTTATAGTTAAATTGGCAAATCTTTCTGAATTCTTAGAGGTGAACGAAAACCCTACAACTTCTATTAGTTTTATGGTTGCAACTCATGAATTTTTTGTTAACCTAGGAAGTAATGTAGACGCAGCAGCAGAAAGAAAAAAGGCAATAGAAGAAATAGCTTATTTAGAAGGGTTTTTAATTTCAGTAGATAAAAAACTAAGCAACGAAAAGTTTGTACAAAATGCGAAGCCTGAAGTTATTGCTAATGAGCAAAAGAAAAGAGCAGATGCAGAAACAAAAATTGCATTGTTAAAAAAACTACTTTAGGTTATGTCTCTTCAAGCATTAAATTTACCGCCATTTCCTTTTCAAATTAAAAAAAAGGAAAATGGTTTTTATTTATTCGATGCTTTAAGAAAAAAAGATATATTAATTACGCCAGAAGAATGGGTGCGTCAACATTTCATTCAATTTCTAATTAATCAAAAGAAATATCCTAAAGCTTTTTTCGCAATTGAAAAAGGATTGACTTTACATGAGCGAATTAAGCGCACCGATATTGTGGTTTATAATGCAGAAACAAAACCGCTTCTAATAGTAGAATGCAAAGCGCCCTCGGTAGCCATAGATCAAGCAGTATTCGAGCAAATTATCCGCTACAATTATGTGCATCAAGCCAAATATTTGGTGCTGAGTAATGGAATTACCCATTTTTGTTGTGTCGTAGATTACGAAACCAACCAATTAAATTTTATTTCTGAAATACCCGAATATCAAGCAATTTAATGGCATTATTTTGCTAAACTTTTTAACTTTGAGACATGACGATTGCGCAAATTTTAGCAGATATCAAGCAAAGGAAATTTCAACCTGTATATTTTTTACATGGTGATGAGTCTTATTACATTGATTTAATTGCGGATGAATTAGAAAAGACTGTTTTAACAGAAGCGGAGAAAGGTTTTAATCAAACTATTTTATACGGAAAAGAAACCGATATCATTACGCTGCTTTCAGCAGCAAAACGTTTTCCAATGATGTCCGAATTTCAATTGGTCATTGTAAAAGAAGCACAAAATATTAAATTCGGAAAAGAAGATAAAAAAGACCAAGACCCATTTGCAGCCTATTTAGAAAACCCATTGAGGAGTACTGTTCTGGTATTTTGTCATAAACATGGCTCGCTCGATAAACGTTTAAAAGTTGCAAAACTCATCGATAAACACGGCGTCTTATTTGAATCCAAAAAACTATATGATAATCAAATAGCGGAATGGGTTCAACAATATGTTCATGGTTTAAATTTAAAAATTGAACCCAAAGCGGCTGCGCTTATTCCAGAATTTTTAGGAAATGACTTATCAAAAGTAGCCAATGAACTTTCAAAATTAGCCATCAACACACCTGCAGGTAAAACAATCACCGCAGACGATATAGAACGCAATATTGGAATCAGTAAGGATTTCAACAGCTTTGAATTAACAGCAGCCTTAGGCAAAAGAGATATCTTAAAAGCGAATAAAATCATTGATTACTTTGCAGCGAATAAAAAAGACCATCCATTGGTAATGGTATTAGGTGTTTTGAATGGATACTTTAGTAAATTATTGATGTATCATTTTCTGCCAGATAAATCTAGGGCTAACGTAGCATCTGTCTTAAAGGTAAACCCTTATTTTGTGCAAGATTACGAGCTTGCTGGAAGAAATTTTTCATTTGAAAAAACATGTTCGATTATTTCATTGTTAAGGTCATATGATTTAAAATCAAAAGGGGTGGACAGCACTGGAAATACAGAAGATGGCGAATTAATGAAAGAGTTAATTTGGCAAATATTACATTAAAATTAGACTATGAATTATTGGTTAGTAAAATCAGAGCCGCATAAATATGCTTGGGAACAATTCTTAAAAGACAAAAAAACTTTTTGGGATGGAGTACGAAATTACCAAGCAAGAAATAATTTACGCGAAATGAAAAAAGGAGATATGGTTATGTTTTACCATAGCAACGAGGGGAAGTGTGTAGTAGGTATTGCCCTTGTTCAAAAAGAATTTTACCAGGATCCAACCACAGACGATGCAAATTGGGTAGTTGTAGATCTGAAACCATATAAGACATTAAAAAAGCCCATCGGATTAGCTCAAATTAAAGCCGATAAGCAATTAAAAGATATTGGGCTAATAAGACAAGGCAGACTGTCTGTAATGCCTTTAAAAGCCGCAGAATTTGACCGTATCATTGCGCTTTCAGAAGAATAATAAGGCATAAAAAAAGACCAATCATTTGATTGGTCTTTTTTTTAATAGAAAAAAATTAATTATTTTATAACTATATGTTTAAAGTATTGGTTTTTGCCATCATTAATTCTTAAGTAATAGCTACCTGCAGGAATGTTTTTTACATCCATCCTGAATTCGTTTGATTCAAAGTTTTCAGTTAGAATTAATTCACCATTTAAGTCAAACAACATTGCCTTGCCTGCACTGGTCTCATCGGTTAATTTGATGTTTAGTTGATCAATTACTGGATTTGGGTATACACTTAATTTTACTGATGATTCATTGCTTATGCCTTGAACTGTACTAGCTTCATGAACTACTAAAGTTGTTTTCTTAGTTGAATTAGTACCTAATACAACAACACCATAAAATTTCACATCACCTGTACCTGCAGCAGGAGCAACCCATCTGAATGTCCAAGTGCATGGGTTTGTAGAATTAGACGCGTTGTGAGTTACATATTTTGTACTTACAATTTTACTGCCTGAACCAGCTATTAAACTGCCTTGTAATAAACCGGCAGAGGTTTGTGGAGAAACTTGAAATCCTTTTCTTCCAGTTCCTGTTTGTGAAACCATAATATTATAAGTTGTTCCTGGAGTATAACCTTCTGTTGGTATTGAACTAGATAAAATACCACTTGCAACAGTAGTTGCAGTTCCTGAATGACATCCAGAATGAGCACAAGTTTGACCATCTGCGGGAGAACCTGTATTACCCGCTGGACCACCAGATGGATTTGAAATTGCTTTATGTGAATTAAGACTTATTGCAAAAGTTACAATTAATGTCAAACTTG
>JBDKFN010000063.1:0-9991 GCA_039798705.1 Bacteroidota bacterium | reverse complement strand
GTGAAAAGTTGCAAATTAATATTTCAGCATTACCGAAAGGTGTATATTTTGTTCAATTCTTGCTTGATGATTACAATCCATTCTACAAAACATTTATAAAAAATTAATAAATGAAAACAAGAATTTTAATAACCTTCTTTTTATTAATATCATTTTGTGTTTTTGCCCAGCAGAAAAATTTAAAATATGTTTCATTGATTGCCACATATGGATTTTCGGATTTTCATTTTGATAATAATGCTAATCATTTTAACCCTATAGGAAGTTATAATTTTGGTATAATAACTGAAACTAACAATAAAAAATCTTTATCATTATCGTGCTTTGTTACCAAAAAAGGCTCCAAAATAGAATATAATAATTTCTTATTTAATATTACATATCTGACCATTGCAATTCAATTTAACTATAATTTAACAGAAAAGTTAGATTTTAAATTTGGACCTTATATGTCTGCATTAATTTATAAGAAAATAACTGGAGACGACCAGCATATTACAAGTACAATTGATGATCAATTTAAGGGTAATGATTTTGGAATACAATTAGTTCAATCATTAATGTTAACTAATAGAATAGCAATTGTTTCAAATCAACAACTTGGTTTAAGAAACTTGCAAACAGAATCTTACGGATTTCGACCAAATAAAGGAGATAGGATAAATAATGTAACAGTTAATATAGGCTTATTATATAAGCTTTAAAAATAATGATGGTAAAAAACTGTATTAACACATGAAGCAAATCATACAATCACAACGAGATTTTTTTAATTCGAATCAAACGAAAAGTATTGATTTTAGAATTAACCAATTGTTGAAGCTGCGCAAGCTTTTGCAAGCAAACGAACAAATTTTAAATGAAGCGATATATGCCGATTTTCAAAAATCAGCTTTCGATACGTATACCAACGAGCTCAGTATTTTATATGCAGAGATTGACGAGAGTATTCGTAAAGTAAAAAAGTGGGCGAGCCGAAAAAGAGTAAATACCAATTTGGTAAACATGCCTGCTAAAAGTTACATCGTGCCCGAACCATTGGGTGTTTGTTTGGTAATTGGTGCGTGGAATTATCCTTATCAATTGTCTTTTGGCCCTGCCATTGCCGCTATTGCGGCTGGCAATACAGTTGTACTAAAGCCAAGCGAATTGCCCATTCGAACAAGCCAAGTAATGGCTAAAATGATCAACGAAAATTTTGATCCTGCATTTTTTAAAGTGGTCGAAGGCGGTATTCCGGAAACCAATGCATTATTAGCGGAGCGTTTCGATAAAATATTTTTTACTGGTAGTGTGGGGGTGGGCAAAATTGTTTACCAAGCAGCAGCAAAATATTTAACGCCGGTTACGCTTGAGTTAGGTGGTAAAAGCCCTGCAATCATTACTGATGCAGCCAATTTAAAAATTCATGTTAAACGCATAATTTGGGCAAAATTTATCAATGCAGGGCAAACTTGCATTGCGCCCGATTATATTTTATTACCTAAATCTTTAGAACAAGAATTTTTGACTTTAGCGAAAGCCGAAATTGCAAATGAAAAATTTGCTGTTGCGAACGACAACTATGTTCAAATTATCAATAGTAAAAATTTACAACGTTTAGCCGAATTAATAGACCCTGCAAAAGTATTTTGTGGCGGTAGTTTTAATGAGCAAACGCGGGTGTTTGAGCCAACTATTATGCGGCAAGTAAGCTTCGACGATAAAATAATGCAAGAAGAAATTTTTGGTCCAATTTTACCTGTAATTACTTATGAGAATTTAGATGAAGCTATTTCCGAAATTAAAAAAAGAGAGAAGCCACTGTCTTGTTATGTATTTACAAGTAGTAATACTTTAAAAAATAAAATCATCAACGAACTTTCTTTTGGTTCGGGTGCCATTAACGAATGCATCATGCAAATTACCAATAGCAATATGCCTTTTGGTGGAGTAGGCGAAAGCGGCATTGGTGCTTATCATGGCGAGTTTGGGTTTAAAACTTTTTCACATTTTAAAAGCATGCTCGAAAAACCATCTTGGTTTGAACCGAATTTAAAATACTACCCTCACACAAAGTTTAAGTTTAATTTAATTAAATTTTTAATGCGCTTATCTTAAAATAATGAATTTAAAAGTTGACGAATATTTATTAAGGATAAAAACCTGGCAAGAGGAGTTAAACTTATTGAGAAATATTTTACTCGAATGTGGATTAACAGAGGAATACAAGTGGGGTGCACCTTGTTATATGTTTGGGAAAAGTAACATACTCATCTTACATAATTTTAAGGCTTACTGTGCCATTGGATTTTTTAAAGGCGCATTATTGCAAGACCCTAAAGGCCTTTTAAAAAAACCTGGTGAGAATACACAATCGGGACGTGTGTTTCCATTTATAAATACTAAAGATATTGTCAAACAAAAAGCATTGATTAAAGCTTATGTTTTTGAAGCCATAGAAATAGAAAAGGCAGGTTTGAAAGCTGAACCAAGTAACCAGACCATCGAATTACCGGAAGAACTTTTACAGCAATTTAAAATGAATGCTGCATTTAAAAAAGCATTCCATCAATTAACACCCGGAAGGCAAAGAGCCTATCTTATTCATTTTACTGGCGCTAAGCAATCGGAAACGAAAACAGCTAGGATAGAGAAATTCATCCCTAAAATTCTTTGCGGCAAAGGAATGAACGATTGTACTTGTGGTTTATCCAAGAGAATGCCTACCTGTGATGGATCTCATAAATTTGCGCGTTAAGTTTTTTAAGCTAAATTTGTGCTATAATAAAACAGCAATATGATTGGATTAAGCGAACAGGAGCAGCAACGTAGAGAAAGCATGCAAGAATTGATGCGATTAGGCATTGACCCATTTCCGGCAGCATCTTATGAAATAAATACAACAGCTAAAGATATATTAGCAAATTTTGAAAAGCAGCCTGATGCTTATCAGAAAATTTCCATTGCAGGAAGAATCATGAGCCGTAGAATTATGGGTAATGCTTCTTTTGTGGAATTGCAAGATGCAACCGATCGCATTCAATTATATTTTAAACGTGATGACATTTGTCCAGAAGAAGACAAAACTTTATACAATACAGTATTCAAAAAATTATTAGACATTGGAGATATTATTGGTGTAACGGGTTATGTGTTTACCACGCAAACTGGTGAAATTAGTATTCATGTTACAGCTTTTACTATTTTAACAAAATCTTTAAGACCATTGCCGGTGGTTAAAACCGATGCAGATGGGAAAGAGCACAATGCCGTTACCGATGCAGAATTCAGGTACCGTCAACGTTATGCCGATTTAATTATCAATCAACATGTGCGTGATGGTTTTCGCAAGCGTACGCAAATTGTTCAGTCATTAAGAAATACTTTTAACGATAGAGGTTATTTAGAAGTGGAGACGCCGATATTGCAAGCAATACCAGGTGGTGCAGCAGCACGTCCATTTATTACCCATCATAACGCTTTAGATATTCCGCTTTATTTAAGAGTGGCAAACGAACTTTATTTAAAACGTTTAATTGTGGGCGGTTACGAAGGGGTATATGAGTTTGCAAAAGATTTTCGCAACGAAGGCATGGACCGTACACACAATCCAGAGTTTACCGTTTTGGAAATTTATGTTGCCTACAAAGATTACAATTGGATGATGGATTTTACCGAGGAAATGTTAGAGCGCGTTGCGCTTGATTTGCACGGTCAAACTAAAGTTCAAATGGGCGAAAACACCATCGATTTTCAAAGACCATTTAAACGCATCAGCATGTATGATTCAATAAAAGAATATACAGGTGTAGATATTACTGGAATGGATGAAAACCAATTGCGTGCTGCTTGTCAGCAATTAGGAATTGAAGTTGATGCATCTATGGGTAAGGGAAAATTAGTTGATGAAATTTTTGGTGCAAAATGTGAACACCATTATATTCAGCCAACTTTCATCATCGATTATCCAGTTGAAATGTCTCCATTGACAAAAAAACACAGAAGCAAAGAAGGATTAGTGGAGCGTTTTGAATTAATGGTGAATGGAAAAGAATTAGCGAATGCCTATTCAGAATTAAACGACCCAATTGACCAACGTGCTAGATTTGAAGAGCAAGTAGCATTGATGGAACGCGGAGACGATGAAGCTATGTTTATAGATTACGATTTCTTAAGAGCGCTTGAATATGGCATGCCGCCTACAGCAGGTATGGGTATTGGCATTGACCGTTTAGCGATGATCATGACAAATAATTCTTCTATTCAAGATGTTTTATTTTTCCCTCAAATGCGTCCTGAGAAAATTGTTCAACCAACCAGCATTGACGATTTTGTAAATATTGGTGTGCCTGCAGAATGGGTGCCTGTATTGCAAAAGATGGGTTTTAATTCTGTTGAAGAATTAAAAGCGGGCAATGCAAATAAAGTATTCAACGATATGGGCGGGATGCGCAAAAAGTTGAAATTAGAAATTACCATTCCAAGTAAAGAAGATGTAATGCAATGGTTTGCATAATATCCATTAGAAAAATACAATAAAAAAAACCGCTAAAATATTTTAGCGGTTTTTTTATTGCTTAATAAGCTAAATGATTATCTAACTAATTTAGTAGCGTTAAGTTCTATGTCAACTCTAACTATACCAAACGCTGTGGTATCAATTTGAGTAGCTTTCATGTTAAATTTCTTTCCATCGATAGTTGCTGTAAATAAAGTTGTATCATATGGAATTGCTGATTTATCTATAATTTGTAAATTTGTACCTGTTAAGTTATAATATACAGTGTCGTTAACAAATGCACCAGTTGAATCTTTTTCAATGCTAATCGCTAAGCCATCAGCCGTAAAGTTTAAGGTTAAGCTATCTGCAGGTAATGTTGTAGAGTCTGCTTGAACCATTTGACCGTCTATAGAAAACGCAGTATATTGTGAATTAACTCCCCAAAAACCAACAATAGCTGCTGTTGGTGAAACTGAATTATCATCGGTACATGCAGTAATAGAGATTAATGCAAAGGCTAATAAGCCAAGAATTTTAAAACTTTTTTTCATTTTTTATTTTTAATAGGTTTATAAATAAGAGACAAACACTTGTTCGTATCTTGGCAAAGAAAATCAAAATATTGCAGATTTGAAAATGGGCTTAGCACTAAATAAATATTTAACAGCTGAAAATTGGGCTAAAAAGCTAGATAATACTTTTAAAATGCCCTATTTTGTTGATTTAACTAACTTTTTAGCCAAAGAGATTACTTCCGGGAAGACTATTTTCCCGCCATTGCCCCAGGTTTTTTCAGCATTTAACTTATGCGATTTTGAGCATATAAAAGTGGTAGTTATTGGTCAAGATCCATATCACCAACCGGGTCAAGCTAATGGATTGGCTTTTTCGGTATTAGATGGCCAGCCTTTACCGCCTTCACTTAGGAATATTTTCAAGGAATTAGCAAATGATATTGCGGCAGAACAGCAACCAAAAGGGAATTTGAACGGCGATTTAACAAGCTGGGCAAAACAAGGAGTTTTATTGTTGAATACAGTTTTAACAGTAGTGGAATCTAGCCCAAATGCACATCAAAATAAAGGATGGGAAACATGGACAGATCATATCATTGAAATGATCAGTTCTCAAAAAGAAAATGTGGTATTTATACTTTGGGGTAAACCAGCACAGGCTAAATTTAAACTCATTGATGCACAAAAACATTTAGTGATACAATCGGCACATCCTTCGCCACTCGCAGCTTATAGGGGTTTCTTTGGTTCAAAACCTTTTTCAAAAGCAAATAATTATTTAAAAAGCCAGGGCAAAGCTATTGTAGTTTGGTAATATTTGCTAATTTTAGATAGCACCAAAAATTATGTCTGAAAACTCTTTAGATCAAGTACACCGCAGCGTCGAAATTCCATCGGGTAAAAACCCATGGAAAAAACTATTTGCGTTTGTTGGTCCGGCATACTTGGTGAGTGTGGGTTACATGGACCCAGGAAATTGGGCAACGGACATTGCAGGCGGAAGCGTTTTTGGCTATCAACTTATTTGGGTTTTATTGCTTTCCAATTTAATGGCACTTTTATTACAAAGTTTAAGTGCGCGTTTAGGAATTGTTAGAGGCCTAGATTTAGCGCAGGCTTCAAGAGCAAGCTATCCAGCAATTATCAATATTCCATTGTATATTTTAGCCGAAATTGCCATTGCAGCATGCGACCTAGCCGAAATAATTGGTATGGCAATTGGTTTGCAATTACTATTTGGAATGCCACTAATTGTAGGAATTTCCATTTCGGTTCTTGATACTATTTTGCTTTTATTTCTGATGAATAAAGGCATTAAAATACTAGAACGATTCATTATTTCTTTGGTATTTATTATAGGCATTTCTTTTTTATTAGAGATGTTTATTGTGCAACCAGATTTTGTTGCCATAGGTAAAGGCCTTATCCCTTCTGCATTAAGCGCCGATGCACTCTATATTGCGATAGGAATTATTGGTGCTACGGTGATGCCTCATAATTTATATTTGCATTCTTCTTTAGTACAAACCAGGTCGATAAAAAAAACAACAAAAGGCATTAGAGATGCCATTAAATTTAATTTCATCGATTCTACCATTGCATTGAATTTAGCATTTTTTGTAAACGCAGCGATATTAATTTTAGCAGCAGCAGCCTTTCACCAAAACGGATTTCAACAAGTAGCAGAAATTCAAGATGCACACCGTTTGCTCTCGCATATTTTCGGAAATTTAGCGCCAACTTTATTTGCCATTGCATTAATTAGTGCCGGCCAAAGCTCAACTGTAACAGGTACTTTAGCGGGTCAAATAATTATGGAAGGCTATTTGAATTTACGAATTAGGCCTTGGTTAAGAAGATTGATTACCCGTTTGTTAGCGGTGTTGCCAGCACTTTTTACCATTTATTATTTTGGCGAAGCATCACTCGGAAAGTTGCTTATTTTTTCTCAAGTAGTTTTAAGTTTGCAATTGGGTTTTGCCATCATTCCGCTCATTCATTTTACTGCAGATGCAAAAGAAATGAAAGAATTTGCCATTGGATGGAAAGTAAAAACATTGGCTTGGATAGCTGCAATTATTGTAGTGAGTTTAAATATTAAATTAGTGCTTTCACAATTATTTGACTGGTTAGCGCTTACACCGGATTCGTTGAATTGGAAAGAAATTTTGGTAATTACTTTCTTGTTTTTGTTCGCAATTTTATTGGCTTATATTTTTCTAGCACCATTTTTTAAAATTGAGTTAGCAAAGAATTTGGTTCCACATGGAATAGCCAAAGATTTTCATTTAACCATACCGGAAAAACCTAGTAGAATTGCCGTTGCCATTGATTTTTCTTTGGTAGATAAACAAACTATTACTGCGGCCATTCAGCAAGGAGGGAAGGAAGCTACGTATCTATTGATTCATAGTATTGAAACAGTTAACGCTACTTATGCAGGGCATGCCAGCGACGACCACGAAAGTAGAGCCGATCGGATTAATTTAGAGAAATACCAACAAGACCTAGTAGCACAAGGTTATTTGGTTGAAATTGCTTTAGGATATGGAAATCCAGCCAAAGCCATTGCGCAAATTGTCAATCAATCGAAAATAGATTTATTAGTATTGGGTGCACATGGCCATAAAGGCATAAAAGATATTATCTTTGGCACCACATTAGATTCGCTTAGGCACCGCGTAAAAGTGCCTGTATTAATTATTCGATAAAATGACTGCCGGGGTACTGATTAAAAATAAACAAGCCAATTTTGAATACTTTATTATTGAAAAATATGAAGCGGGTATTCAATTAATGGGTACCGAAATTAAATCAATTAGGGCAGGCAAAGCAAATATTACCGATGGTTATTGTACTTTCATAGGCAACGAATTATTTCTGATGAATATTCATATTTCAGAATATTCTTTTGGTTCTTTTTACAACCATGCACCCAAACGAGAAAGAAAATTATTACTCAATAAAAAAGAGTTAAAAAAAATCCAAGGTAAAATGAAAGATGTTGGAATGACCATTATTCCATTGGCCATCTTTATCAATGACAGGGGATTTGCTAAAGTAGAAATAGGTTTAGCAAAAGGTAAGAAATTACACGACAAGCGCGATACCCTCAAAGAAAAAGACGCTAAAATTGAAATGGATCGTCGCTTAAAATAAATAAGCTTACCAAGCTTGTTCGCCTATCAAAGGCACAAACCTAAAGGTTTCTAGCTCTTGCGTATGAAATTCAGTTTCACTAACTCTAGTTACTAAATTCATTTTCTGGTTTTTTTCATCACCAACAGGAATCACCATTTTCCCTTTAATTTTTAATTGAGCTAAAAGATTAGTTGGAATGGTTGGAGCACCTGCAGTGCAAATGATTTTATCAAATGGGCCTTTTTCTGCGAGTCCTTTTGAACCATCACCAAAAAATAAATAGGCTTCTAATTTTAATTGATTGAATAGTGCCTTTGTTTTTTCGAAAAGTTCTTCTTGTCTTTCAATGGTAAAAACTTCGGCACCGAGTGCTAATAAAACCGCAGTTTGGTAACCCGAACCTGTGCCAATTTCCAACACTACATCGCCTTCTGAAATTTGCAATAATTGACTTTGGTAAGCAACCGTATGTGGGTGAGAAATGGTTTGACCAGCACCAATTTGAAAGGCCTTGTCTTCGTATGCGTGGTCCCAAAAATCTTTTGGGAAGAAAAAGTGCCTAGGAACTTCCGAAATAACTTCTAAAACCCTTTCGTCAACAATCCCTTTTTTCTTTAATTGTTCAACTAGCAGCTTTCTTTCGCCTTTTTGTCGGTAGGTATCGGTAAATTCTGGAAAATTCATTTTTTATATACTATAATGCCATTTTTAGCGTTTAACGTTCAGTTATTTACTAATAAAATGGCTATAATTGCGCAAATTTAAATTGTTGTATGAGAAAACAAACCCTGTTTTTAATTTTATTTGCTTTTTTTACTGCACACCTTTTCTCATCCTGCGAAGTTATCAATCCTTCCGAAGAAATACCATGTTATTTAAGAATTGATTCTTTTTTATTTGTTGATACAATTAATGGTACCCCAAATATCTTAAAAAGAAATACACAAAAAATTACCGATGCATGGGTTTTTGTTGATGGAAAATTGGTTGGGATATATGATTATCCGACCGTTTTTCCTTTATTAATTTCAGAGGGTGCCCATAAAGTTAGGGTATATGCAGGTGTTTTGAAAAATGGAGATTCCAACGATAGAGAAATTTATCCTTTTTTTACTGCGTATAATCAAACCATTAATTTCAAAAAAGGAGAAACAGATACCATTCTACCTCAATATTCCTACGATAAAATAGCGATCAAATACCCGCCAGAATGGGGAGACGACAAGGCAGAAGGTTTTGAAGGTGCAGGTACAATATTTAAAATAGCTGCTGGTAGTGCGGCCGATACAATATTTAAAACCAGTGTTGATTCTTTGGTTTTAGATGGTAATTATTCAGCCGAAATTATGTTGAATAAAACAGATTCTAATTTGAATATGGAAACAGCTAAAGCCTATTCTTTACCTACGAACCGCAGGCCAGTTTACATAGAGATTTCTTACAGAACACAAACAACTTTAAGGGTTGGATTTTACGGCATCGATAACGCATCGGGTTTAGTAACCAACGTTCCTTTCATAAATTTAAATCCTAGTAATGGAGAGTGGCGTAAAGTATATTTAAATATTGCTTCTGAAGTGTCATCTTTTACAAACACTAAATTCAAAGTTTATTTCAAAGCAGATCACAATAGGTCTCTAACGCAATCGCAAATTTTACTAGATAATATCCAACTTATTTATCAATGATCAATAAAAGGGCTCAAGCATTCAAGTACATAGCACTCGACTATTTGTCGGCGGTGTTGGTATGGGTATGTTTTTTCGCTTATCGAAAAATTTATGTAGAGCCATTGAAATTTGGCTATAGCATTCCGCTCGATCTAGATAAAAATTTCTATTTAGCTTTAATT
>JBDKFN010000062.1:0-10067 GCA_039798705.1 Bacteroidota bacterium | reverse complement strand
GTAATGCACCAAGAATTTTTACCTAAATCTAAAAAATACCAATTTGGAGAATTTACAATATTAATTGATGAAAAAAAATACTTGTTCATTTGTTCATTACATAATGGATTTAGTGATGATATGAATGGTAAAGCTAGATGGCAGGCATTTAGATTTAATAAATAGATTGTAATCTTCATCAATGTGCATTTATTTGGCATATCATATTATTCAAAAAGACAAATAAATCATTTCAAATAATTTAAAATTAAAAAATAAAACCAATAATTAATTAATATGACACAAATTGAAGATATCGGTGAAGTAACCGAAAGCAGAACATTTCATCAACTAGGAGTTTTAGTCCTTGATGGTAGCGGCTCAATGCAAGCTACAGGAGATGGAAATATTTCTTTGGCAGAAAATGTAAATAGAGCAGTTAGAGAATTTTTGGGCTTTTTCAAGAATAGTCAAATCGCTAACAATTTTTCGTTCGCTGTGATAACTTTTGATAATAATGCAAAGGTGCATACACCGATAACAGAACTTACTAAAGTTGACGACTTTGGCGATTACAATCCAATGAATGGACACGGTGGTGGAACTTTCATTGGCGGAGCATTGGTAGAGGCAGAGCAATTGGCAAAGCAATTTTTAAGTAGCCCAGAAGCATCAAGTATCCCCCATGATGTGAGAATAATTATAATGTCTGATGGACTTTGCCAAGCTCCTGATGTAACGAAAGAAGTTGCAAGCAATTTAAAGAATAACGACAAAATAATGATCTGTAGTTCTTTGTTTACTCAAGCAGCTAGAGTAGGGGAAACAGAAACTAGTGAAGCAAAAAATGTTCTTCAAGACATTGCAAGTGCCGCAAACCTATACAAAACAACTTATAAAGAAACTGACCTTAGACAATTCTTTATTTCTTCTATGTCTGCAAAACGAAAATTTGCGAATGAAGGATGAGCGAGCTACTTTATGACAAATCAGTTATTGTAACAGCGACTACCACACAGAAGTCCGAAAATCAAGATTGTAAAGGCGATTTTGAATGTGAAAATTTTAATGCAATGTTTGTTGCAGATGGGTTAGGCACTTACAAATACGCAAAGCAGTCTTCTGAAAGGGTTATTGATTTTTTCAAAACACAAGCAAGTGAATTAAATAGCAGTGAAGTGAAAAATCATAAACCCAATTTTGTTGAAGTATTTAAACAAGCAAAAGAAAAAATTATAGCTTTTGCAAGTGAAAACACAAAGGAAGAAGATAAAAATGAACAAAACTTATTTGGAACAACAGCAATTACTGTATTTGAAACAGATGAAAAAATAACAGTCGCTTATGTTGGAAATGGTGCTATTTGGCACATTCGTGGGAATTTTAATGAGTTTCCCGATGCGTATTTGTTTCCGTGGAATGCGGTAAACTACTTAAATCCACATACAGTTCCAGAAGGAGGAAAAGAAGCGCTATACCGTCTAATCTCTAATAGTGAAGATTACTCTGAATGTGTTCCAACTGTTTTTGAAATTGTAAAAGATAAATCCTTTGGCGATATTTTTATGATTTGCACAGACGGAATATATTCTGAAGACCAGCTAAAAGCGGGGAAAAATGACAAAGGTGTTTGGGTTCGTTATGAACCAACTATGTTGAAATTTTTTGAATATCTCAAACATTTTTTCAAAAACAATCCGCTATACAATAAAGAAAGTTTTGAGCAAACAATAAATCTTTATTTGGAAGAATTAAAACCAACATTTGATGATGATGCAACGATAGGTATTTTGGTAACAACAGAAATGTTGAATTATCAAAATAAAATCAACTGGCTAAACAAAGATGAAAGTAATATCGGTAATACAATATAAAACATCAGAGCTAAATCCTGAATTTAGTTCCGTAAAATCAATTGAGATTGACGACAATCCTTTTGATAGCGGAGCATTTGGTGAAGTCTATTTTTGCAATTCTGTAAATGGAACAAACATTTCCCAAAGTCAAGTTTTAAAAATTTTCATTGATGATGGTTCTGGCAGCGCAAAAAGAGGATATGAAACTATTCAAAAATTACAAGAGCAAATCATTAAACACAGTGATTATTTAAAACAAAAAAATGAAAAGCCGATACAACAAATAAATGCTTTAGGTGCTTTGCCCCAATTCAGCTACGAGGGAGTTTTAAACGGTAAAAAAGTTTTGGGTTATTCAGCTAATCTTCTTCCGAAAACCGATTGGATGTTGTTCGGTCAAATTTTCAACGAAGAAGATTTAGACAAGAGAAAACAACTAAGAAATAAATTTTACAATTTGCCTGTTGACCACAGGTTAAAAATGGCTTACGATTTAGTTGAAGCATTTTTTCATTTGGAACAAATGAAATTTATTTATGCCGATCTAAATCCCAAAAACTTTTTTGTAAACGAAAAAGACGGAAAACTTTGCTTGATTGATTACGAGGGTGGAGCAATTAACGACAATCCAGAAACCTACGGCAAGCCAGGCGAATGGCTTGCACCCGAAATACAAGAGCAGTTACTTAACAGTAATTCCCCAATCATAAAAGTTGATTTAAACACCGACACTTGGGCGGTTGCGATTGCTGTTCATTTTATGCTATTCAATTTTCACCCACTTTTCTTTTTGAAAGTGCGAGGGAAAAAAGAAATGGCAGATTATTTTAAAAAACTTAAGTGGCCAGAGATTGACAAAAACAATCCAAATTTCAGAATTGAAAATTCGGGAATTTATGATTGGTATATTGATAAACTGAAAACGCAAATCAAACCTGCATTATTCAAAGCATTTGCGGACACAATAAACAATGGTTACAACAATCGCAGTATGCGGTTGAGTTATAGGCAATGGCTTAATGTGTTGGGTGGAGTTATGCTACCGCCAACAATAATTAGTTTCACTTCTGACAGAGCAGCAGTAATAAATGGAGTTCCTGTATTATTGAAATGGAAAATTGAAAATGCTCATACTATCACTATTGACAACCAAGTTGGCGATGTTACAGGTAAAACAGAAATTAAAGTAATTCCCGAGAAAGATGTTGTTTACACAATAAAGGCAATCGGACATTTTGGAGAAGCACAAGCTGACATTGATATTAAATTGTTCCCAACGCCAGTTTTGGAAAGTTTAAAAGTACCAATGCCCGATTTTGTAAGCCGAGTAAACCTAACCCCAATACAAATTAGTTCGCCACAAATAAATGTATCAATCAATTTTGACTTAATAAGTAGCAAACCTGTTTTTACAGAACAGTCAAATGAATTAAAAACACTAAGACCAAAGCACAACACCAAAGCAGAATTATTAAACCTTTCAAGCATTTATGAAAGCATTAGAAGAAAAATATCAGAATAAAAGCAGTAACCGAAAACCAAGTTGGTTACAGAGTTTCTTTATCCTTTGCTCAGGAGCAGATAAAGAAATGATAAATGAATACCCAACAGAATGGAACAAATTTGCAGGAATTGGGGCAACCATATTTTTGACCGCTTGCCTTGCTTTGTTAAGTGGCGGTTACGCTTTACATTTTGTCTTTGAAAATATTTGGGCTTCTGTATTTTTTGGAATCTTCTGGGCTATCGTTATTTTCAATTTAGATAGATATATTGTTTTGAGTTTGCGAAAAGAAAAAATTCCAACAAGCACAGATATTAAAAGAGAACTAGATCCGAATAAAAAAGCAGAATTAAAATCAGAAAGATCCAGACTTCTGTGGCATCAAGCATTGATGGCTTCGCCACGTTTTATAATTGCATTAATTATTGCCGTAACTGTTTCTAAGCCTATAGAACTTAGATTATTTCAAAATAGGATTAAAAAGGAATTAGTATCTATTGTTGAGGAAGCTGGAAAAGATTTTGACATACAAGAACAGAAAATAACCGAAGACTTAAATAAACAATTAACGTCAATAAATAAACAAGAGCAAGATGATAAATCTGCGGTGTTTTCAAATAACCCGATTTATCAAGATGCAAAAACTAAAATTCCAACTATTGAATCAAACATAAAAGGTAAAGAACAACAAATTACTTCAAATAAAAAAGTCATTGATGCGAACCAATACCAAGAAACACGATATAGAACTATAACAAACCAAGTATCTGGTGAGATAAAAAGAACTTCGTATTCTGTTTGGCGACCTAATGCGACAGGTAGGACAAAAATTGAAGAAAACAAAGTTCTAGAATCTGAAAGGCAAAAGTTACTTACTGAATTAGCGGAACAAAAGAAAATACAAATCGATGTCGAGACATCTTTAAGCCAGCAGGCGACTTCAATTTCTGACAAATACATCTCATCAAAAAATAATATTCAAAAACAAATTGATGATAGAAGTAAAACTTACGAAGTGCGAAAAAGACTTTGGATTGACGCAAACAAAAAAAGCGTTGATCTACCTGCAAGATTAGAAGCACTAGGTAATATTTCTAAGTTCAGTTTTGATACAAATAGTAATACCTTTTTAGGTAATTCTATATGGTGGGCAAGTTTTGTAATTACACTTCTTTTTATCGCTTTAGAAACTGCACCAATTGTTGTTAAATTACTTACTAAGCGTGGCCCTTATGATGAAAGATTAGATGCTATTGAGTATCATGTTTACATTGAAGAAAGCAGAAAGATTGATTCACTAAACCGAGAGGTCAATGAGTATATGAAATTAGCAAATGAAGCAGCTAAATTAAGTGGTTCTCTAAAATTAGATGCTGAAAAAGATAAATTAGATATTGAGTTGCGCAATAATAAGGAGTTGTTAATTAAACTTGCGGATTATCAAAAAGAACTTGCCGAAATATATGCTGATGCTTGGTTTCAAGAGGAGAAAGAAAAAGCATTGCAGCAAGCCAAAGGCCTTTATCAGCAGGCAAATCAGCTAAAACCACAACCAAAATTTGAAGACAATTTTTGGAAACAAATAGGTGCAGTGGATAAAATTGAATATTGCTTTAGAAACGGCTCTATTTCAGACAATGAACTTTTATACTTTGAAAACGAACATATGACAAAAGGAAAATGGAACTTTATTTCGACTGCTAAGGACGAAATTAAAATTGAACTTCCAGGCATATCCATTGAATATCTTATTACAGAACTAACTTCTGACAGACTTAAACTCAAGGAAAAAGGAACGAATGAAACTATTGAATTACAGAAAGTTTAATTATGGCTTGGCGCTGGCGTAAATCAAAAAACTTTGGCCCATTCAGAACAATGATTTCAAAAAAAGGTGTTGGGACAAGTTTTGGATTTTTAGGATTTCGTTTTGGAGTTAGTCCTGATGGTAGGAGGTATTGGAGTTTTGGAATCCCCAATACAGGTTTATATTACATTAAATATTTTTAAATTTTATACCGAATATTTAAGTGCCAAAATACTAGTGCTTTGTCTATTAAAACACGTCAAAAAAATGGTTCTACATTAATCAAATTTAATAAGGTTGAGTCTCGATAGTAGTCTTTTCAAACTCTTATTTGAAATTGTCTTACAAATTTATTGAAATTTAAATCAATAAATTTTACTAAGGTATTTCTATTAAATGCATACAAATTCTAATTTAGTCAGGATGAGAATATTTTATTTTTTTGTTTTACTGGTAGCAGTATCAATCGGCGTTTATGTTAATCGGAATATATCAAATCCAGAAATTAAGGATATAAAAAAGTACTCTGATACGGATTATTTATATGAAAATATTGTTGATAGTAAATTTTCTAAACAATTGTTGCTTGGTCAAATTTTTAATGCAAATGATAATACCATTGATAGCTTAGTAAAGGATTTGAAGGAAAAACAGATTGTTGAATTCAGTTTAGATGTATATGGCTTTCAGCTTGGACCAATTTATGACACTTTAGGAATTCGATATCATTCAGGTATTGGTAATCATTATTGGGAACTAGGTCAGTTTTTTACAATTCCTACACTTGATCATTTAGAAATTAATTCTGTTTGTTCTTATAATTTTGATATAAGTAATCCTAATACGACTCTTACAAGTTTACATATTGGTTCACATAGCTGTGATTTTGTAAAAAGTAAGAACCCAACAAGGTTTAGTAATTTAAAAATGTTAAGTCAGATTAGTTTTCATAGAATTGAGTTAACCCAAAACGATCTTGAAGAAATATCTAAGATTAATAGTTTGTCAGTATTTATAGCAAATGACTGTATGTTAGATTTGGAATATTTGCTTCCTTTAAAGAATCAGCTAAAATACATTGATCTTACAAAATCCCTTGTAAGTAATATTCATTTGATTTCTGAGTTTAAAAATCTTGAGGTTGTTTATTTAGGTGGTACAGGTACAACTGATTTTACTTGGTTTGTTGGAATGAGTAATTTGAAAGGTTTGAGTGTAAAAAGAAATAAATTATCTAATTACGAAGCATTAAATCAATTAAATAAACTACAAAAATTATTTGTTTCAAAGTCAAGCATTAATAGTTTGCCTATTGATATGTTAAAGAAAAAAGATACAGAAGTAGTAATAATTGATTAATTACTAAAATAAAAGAATTTCTATTCTTCCTTTTCACTTTGTTTTTCCTCAACTGTTTCTTCTACAACCTGCACCGGCATCACCACCGTACTCGACTTCGGTTGCGCTAACTGCCCGCTTTCTAAGGTGTCTTCAACGCTAAATTCTAGTTGTTTTTTAAAATTCATATTAACTTATTTATCTTTGCTTTAGGATATCCCTTAGAATAAGTGTAACTTTAAATTATGTTATCCAAAACAGAAATAGAAAGTAAATTACAATCTCTAAAGCCAGAACTTGCTGATCGTTTTCATGTAAGTTCTATCGGTTATTTTGGTTCCTACTCTACAGGAGAGCAAAATGAAAAAAATGATCTTGATTTGTTAGTTGAGTTTTCGCAGCCAATAGGATGGGAGTTTTTTACTTTAGAAAGATACCTTGAGCAAGTATTAGGGCTTCGAGTAGATTTAGTAACACGAAATGCATTAAAAGATTATATCAAAGAATCAATCCTTAATCAAGTAAAGTACATTTGAAACTAATTGAGAATGCGCTTATGTTTCTCTTATGTGATTAATCAATTGAAATGTTTAAAAAAAAATCAATTGGAGATTTTAAAAACAAGATTGATTAATTGAAAATCACTCTTCTTTTTCCACTTCCTTCTCATTGCTTTTAACCTCTATCGTTTCTACCTCAACCACAGGCATCACCACCGTACTCGACTTCGGCTGTGCTAATGGTTCACTTTCTAAGGTGTATTTAACAATGTCGTTCGTGTCGGGGAGGTCTTTGGTAACTTCGCCTTTAATCTTGTTGACTTCTTTCTCTGCTTCGCGTAAGCCTCCTTTGAGTTCGTCCTGCACACCATTCATCGCATCTTTTACTTCACGGATTCCTTTGCCTAAACCGCGAGCAATACCTGGGATTTTCTCAGAACCGAAAAACATAAGTATGAAAAGTAAGATGACCATTACTTCTCCACCACCAAGGCTCTCAAGGAATAAAACAACCGATAAATTCATTTTGCAAAGATAGAGGGTATTTTTTTAATGTCGCTTACTTGGTGATTTCGTAAATCGGAAATCCTTTGTTGGCATTCGGCAAATTGGTGTTTAACAAAAACGATAAGGTAGGAGCAATGTCAGTAATGTTAATAGGTCTTGTTGTAGAGCCTTGCGTGATGCCTGTTCCCATCCATAATAAAGGCACATGCGTATCGTAAGAGTAGGGTGAGCCGTGTGTAGTTCCCTGCTTACCGTTGCCACCATATAAATTTTCTATCCAACCAGGTGCATATACTACAATCACATCTCCCGAACGCTCTGGGTGATAACCATTTTTGATTCGTACCATTAATGGATCAACCGAAACATTGTTTTTTAAGGTTTCTCCCGCTACGCACATGTAAATACCTTCTATAATATTCGATAGGTATTGAGCGATTTTAGTTTGTACTTCTTCCAGATTTAATTTATCCTCTGCAATGGCCTTCCTGTTTAAATAAACCTGGTTGTTATCGTAACAGCTAAAATATTTAGCAGAGCCAAATTGCTGTTTTAGGTAATCAATTACCGTATCGTTAATGATTCTTGCATTGATAAATCCTGCGTTCAATTTTGCATCAATTAATGATTGCGGATTTTGAATCGCTGCATGATCAGCAGTTAGAAATACGAGGTAATTATCTTTTCCGCATTTCGCATCTAAGAATGTAAATAAATCTTCTAAGTCTTTATCTAAACGAATGTAGGTGTCTTCTAACTCAATTGCATTAGTTCCAAATTGATGTCCTACATAATCAGTTGCTGAAAAGCTCACACATAAAAAGTCAGTAATCGCATCTTCGCCCATATGCTCAGCCGTTATAGCTTCTTTTGCGATATCTTTCGTCATGGTATTGCCAAATGGCGTACGACGAACTAAATCCCAGCTCGTACCTTTTAATGCCGTTAAGTCATGAGGGAATACTGGTTTTGTTTCTCCTTTGTAACTCATTTCATAAGGAGAATCATCTTTATCGCTCTCAGTATATTGATCAATTGGTAAAAGTGTATTCCATGGTTTTGATAAATATAAATCAGGATATTTTTTGTTATTGAAATTCTTCACCCATTCAGGTAAATCATTCATATACCATGAGCTCGTAATCCAGTTGCCTGTATAACCATCAAACCAGTATGCGGCATCAGCTGCACGTCCCGCAGGTAAAATAGCACCACGGTCTTTTAATGAGATACCTATTACTTTCGATTTGCCCTGTGTTGACAATTGTAATTCGTCGGTAATGGTAGTCGTTAGTAAGTTGTTTGGTGACATACGCCCAGCACCGTTATCAGATCCAACACTCTTTGCATTACGGTCGTATACGCAGTAAATGGTATCATTCGATTTACGTACATACCAGTCGTTAGATACAATGCCATTTAACATTGGAGTTGTTCCTGTGTATATACTTGCATGTCCTGGACCCGTAAATGTAGGTGCGTAATTGTAATTGGTATTTCTGCAATCAAAGCCCTGCGATTGTAATCGTAAGAAACCTTTTTGAGAGTATTTGCTTTTGTATTTTTCGATATAATCTGATCTCATCTGATCGACTACAATACCTACAACTAATTTAGGCTGCTTCGACTTTTGTGCGAATGTAACTGCACAGAATGAAATCAAAAGGGAAGAAAGGATAAGTATCTTTTTCATTATTGAATGAACTTAGTTTTTTCGATGACAATTTTTATGATGAGTGCGCTTATCAAATAGCCCATCAACCAGCCCATTAATACATCTAACGGGTAGTGATATCCTAAATAAACGCGACTGTATCCAACGGAAATAAAATAAAGAAGTAGTAATGGTTTTAAATACGGATTTTTTAAAGTTAAAAATATCCAAGAGAAGACAAATACTGCAGCAGAGTTAGAGGCATGCGAACTATAAAATCCGTATTGCCCTCCCAAATAGGTACTAACAAGATGTAGGTGTGGGTAAATGGAAGCGTTATGTGTTGGCCGTGGACGCATCCATGTTTCTTTAAAAAATACTGATACCTGATCGCTAATTAAAATGATGATTGCCATCAGAAATAACAAACGAATTGTCTGTTGACCATACGTTTTGTAAATAGAATAAAGAATCAGTAAGTAAAATGGAATCCAAAAAAAGCGATCGCTTACTGCAGTAAAAATGGCATCTAGTATTTCATTGTGATGACCATTAATGGTTAACAATAAATCCCGATCAAGATTTAATATGTCTTTTTTCATGAATTACTATCGTTCTAAGAAGGAACGTTCGTTCATCAAACTCCACAATACATCTTTCAATTCAACAATTCCTTTGTTGGTTACAGCAGAGATAAATAATACTGGAACTTTCATTCCGTCATTCATTTTATCTTCTGGAATTTCATTCATTAATTGCTCCTGCAATTCATCATCAATCATATCACACTTCGTGATTGCAATTACGCGACGTTTATCTAATAATTCAGGATTGTGCTGTTGCAATTCATTCATCAGAATTTTATACTCTTCGCGAATGTCTTTTGTGTCAACAGGAATCATAAATAACAACACAGAATTTC
>JBDKFN010000061.1:0-10472 GCA_039798705.1 Bacteroidota bacterium | reverse complement strand
ACTTAAGTAAGCCTGAAGGGGCCAGAAACAAGGCAATGATGGAAACTTTATATGCTTGTGGTTTACGCGTTTCAGAATTAATCAATTTAAAAATATCAAATTTACAATTGAACATTGATTTTCTAAAAGTAACAGGCAAAGGTGATAAAGAAAGGTATGTTCCGATTGGACCTCAAGCAAAAAAGATGATCGAGATTTATAGAAATGAAATCCGAAATCATTTGACCATAAAAAAAGGGCAAGAAGATTATTTATTCTTGAATAGACGTGGAAGTAAATTAAGCAGAGTAATGGTGTTTAATATTATCAAAGCATTGGCTATTAAAGCAGTAATTCATAAAACCATTAGCCCGCATACTTTTAGACATTCATTTGCTACGCATTTAGTGGAAGGTGGTGCTGATTTAAGAGCTGTTCAGGAAATGTTAGGGCATGAATCAATTACTACTACAGAAATTTACACCCATTTAGATCGAAGTTACCTAAGAGAAACCATTGTAGCATTTCACCCTAGAAATAAACGAAAACGCGGAGAAAATTAGCTTTTAGAGCCCAAAACTAAACGATTTTTACCTTTAAAATCTTGAATTATCTGAATGTTTACAAAAGAAAACTGAGCTAATAATTCAGCGGTTTCTGAAGCAAAAGATTCGTTAATTTCTAAATATAACTTTCCATTGTCATTTAAATTTTGCGCTGCAATGGAAACAATTCTTTCGTAGTATTTCAATGGATTTTGATCTGGTACAAATAATGCAAGTGCTGGTTCAAAAGCTAATACGTTTTGCTGCATCTGCAATTTTTCTGATTCCAAAACATAAGGTGGATTACTAACAATGAGATCAAATTTATCTTTTGGTTGAAATTCAAAAACATCTGCTAATATAAATTCAATTTGAAGATTGTGCTTTTTAGCATTGGATTGCGCTGTTTTTAAGGCATCAGCTGAAACATCTATGGCGGAAAGGTTCCAGGTTCCTCGTTGGTGTTTTAACGCAATAGGAATACAACCAGATCCTGTACCAATATCTAAAACATCCATTTTTTGATTTTCATGTTTAGCCAAAATAAAATCGATGATTTCTTCGGTTTCAGGTCGAGGTATCAATACATGTTCGTTTACCGAAATCTTCAAATCATGGAAATATGTATAACCTAAAATATATTGTATGGGTTTATGTTGAATTAATTGAAAAGCAATAAAATCAATTTGTTCAAAAAGTGAAGCAGATAATAATTCAGTTTCGTTTAAAATTAATTTGATGCGATCGTAACCTAATATTTCCTTAAAAACCATGGCAGTAATGGTTTCCGCTTCTGCTGGTTCATAAACCTTAGAAATGAATATTTTGAAGTTTTGATAGGCCTCTTTGACTGTTCTTATCTTTGAAAACATATTCAAAACTAATAAAAAAAGCTATTTTTACAGGATGATTCCTGAAAGTAAATTTATGGAACGCGCTTTGGCGCTAGCTGCCATGGGTTTAGGTAAAACAAGCCCTAACCCAATGGTTGGTGCTGTAATAGTTTATAATGGAGAAATTATAGCGGAAGGTTTTCACGAAGCATATGGTCAAGCGCATGCTGAAGTCAATGCCATCAATCAAGTAATTGCAAAATACCCTCATAATGTAAACGAGATATTAGCTGAAGCCACAATCTATGTGAGCTTAGAGCCTTGCAGTCATTTTGGTAAAACACCACCATGTGTTGATTTATTAATCAAATACCAATTGAAAAATGTAGTGATTGGTTGTCAAGATCCATTTGAGGCCGTTAATGGTAAGGGGATTCAAAAATTAAAAGATGCAGGTATTGCCGTTCATTATCCATTTTTAGAAAAGGAATGTTTATCAATAAATAAAAGATTTTTTACTTACCATCAGAAACAAAGACCTTATATTATTTTAAAATGGGCCCAAAGTGCTGATGGATTTATGGGCTTAGTAAATGAAAGAACTGCAATTAGTAATGAGGAAAGTTTACGTATTTCTCATCAATGGAGAAGCTCGGAAGATGCCATTTTAATTGGAACTCAGACAGCAATCGTTGATAATCCAAGTTTAACGACTAGAAATGTAAATGGCAAAAATCCTACTAGAATAATCATAGATAAAGATTTAAAAATCCCTCATACACATCATATTTTTAATAACGACGCTCCTACCATAATTTTCAATGAAAATAGAACAGAAACTGTAGGAAACATTCAATACATAGGAATTGAATTTTTAGGCTTATTGCCACAAATGATGTTATATCAATTGTATATTTTAGGTGTCCAGTCAATTATTATTGAAGGTGGAGCTTTTACATTAAATGAATTTATTAAATATAATTTATGGGATGAAGCAAGAATCATCACTGCTACCCATTTATTTTTAAAAGAGGGTGTGAAGTCGCCTATTATAGTAGGTTCCAGCGATTCTATTGAAATACATTCAAACGATCAAATCCAAACGATTTTCCCATTATGATTCCAATTTTAATTAGCATACTCCTATCCTCTTCCTTGGTTTTTTGCTTTAAATTTTTTCAAAAGAATAACATCAATGCTGCGCAAGCAATTTCATTTAATTATTTGATGGCTGCTTTTTGGGGTATTATTTTAAATGCTCCACAATATGTTGGATTAAATTACCTTAATTCTAGTTGGTTTTATGCTGCTTTGTTTTTTGGGGTTTTATTTATTGCTGTTTTCAAATTGATGGCAATAGGTGTAGAAAAAAATGGCATCATGGCTGTTTCTGTAGCTCAAAAAATGTCCCTGGTTTTACCGGTTTTATTCAGTATTTGGGCGTATTCAGAAAGTATAGGAACCTTAAAAATTATTGCTTTATTACTTGCATTGGTTTCTGTTTATTTTACTGCAAAAAGCGAAAGTAAAACAACAACTAGCAATAAAAATGACTTATTAATTCCATTGTTTATTTTCTTGGGTAGCGGATGTGTAGATATTGCTATCAAAATTACGCAATCTTATTTTAGTCAAATAGTACCTATATCTGTTTTGTTGACTTGTATTTTCGGTTCAGCAGGAGTCATCGGTTTTATATTATTATGGAAAGCCAAACAACCATTATCTTATCGAGCAATTATTGGAGGTTTAGTACTAGGTTCTTTTAATTATTTTGCCACATACTTTTTAATGAAAGCCTTATCTAGCAAAGATTTGGAGAGTTCGATGGTGTTTGCAATTAACAATATGGGTGTTTTAATGTTTTCAGCATTTGTTGCAGCCATTATTTATAAAGAACACATTAGTAAAACTAATTGGATTGGTATTTCGTTGGCAATTATTTCAATTGCTGGATTATATTTTGCGAGCCAACATGGAGGATAAATATTTTAGTATAGCTCAAAACGCTGAAGGTATTTTCAAAGAAAAAGGAAGTAAATTCATAGGAATGGCCTATTCGTTTGATGATGAACAAAAACTAAAAGGAATACTTGATCAATTAAGAAAAGTACATCCATCTGCAAGACATTTTTGTTATGCATATCGTATAGGTTCAAAAGGTGAAATATTTCGATCAAACGATGATGGAGAACCAGCTGGAAGTGCCGGAAAACCTATATTAAATACCTTGTTATCTAATCAAATCACGAATGTTTTAGTCGTTGTTGTAAGGTATTTTGGAGGTAGTTTATTAGGTGTACCGGGCTTAATTAATGCGTACAAAGAAGCAAGTTTAGCATGCTTACATTTAGCTGAAAAAAAAGAATGTATTTCAGAAGATGTTTACCAAGTAAAATTTGATTATGAAAAATTGAATGCTTTTATGAAAATTTTAAAATCTGCTAAAATTTCCATTTTATATCAACAAATAGATCAAGCATGTCAATTTGAAATAAAAATAAGACAAAGTATGTCTAAAGAGATATTGGAAGTTATTCAACAACAAATAACCCATGAAACGCAATACATAAAGACATTATAGGAATATGAAGCAATCTAAAATTCCCGCATCTGAACTGATTTTAAATGAAGATGGCAGTATTTATCATTTACATTTACATCCTGACCAAATTGCGAATACAATTATCACCGTTGGTGATCCAAATCGAGTTGAAGCAATTTCTAAGCATTTTGATGCCTTGGAATACCAAGTTTCCAATAGAGAGTTTCTTACTCATACGGGTCGAATTGGTCAACAATCAATAACAGTATTATCAACTGGTATAGGCACAGATAATATTGACATAGTATTCAATGAATTGTATGCATTGTCATCCATAGACTTCCAAAATCAAAGTTATTTAAAAACGCCCAAAAGCCTTGATATTATTAGGCTTGGAACATCTGGTGCTTTAATTCCTGAAATAGCATTAGACACCGTATTGCTTTCTGAATATGCCATAGGATTAGAAGGATTAATGAATTTTTATCCAACTAATAAATCTGCAATTGAATTAAGCATGGAACAAGAAATGAAAGCATGTCTTTCAACAAATTTTCCGTTTATTCACCCTTATGCAATTAAGTCTTCCGATCGCTTACTTAAGCTATTTAAAGATGAAATGCTTTTAGGGATTACGGCAACTTGTCAAGGATTTTATCATCCTCAAGGTAGAAGTATCAGTCAAGACCTAAATTTTCATCCCATTTTAGCAGACCTAAAAAGCTGGAAATATGAGCAAAAAGTGGTTACTAATTTTGAAATGGAAACCGCTGGAATACTTGGTTTAGCTAGGTATTTTGGTTTTAACGCATGCTCAATTAACCTAATATTGGCAAACAGGGCAAATCAAACTTTTAGTAGTCAACCAGAATTAAAGATGAATCAATTAATAGAAAAGGTTCTTGCAAAAATTGAATTATAATTTTCGGCAGTAGCTTAAATACAATTCAATTGCTTTTCTTTTTTCGGCATCTAATTGATAATTTATTTTGTGATTTAAGTAATCAGCAACATCAAAATTATCCATCAAATTTGCAGCTATAACTTCAGATTTATGTGCTAAACCAAATGCCAAAACCTCGTTAAACGCTGTAATGTAATTCTCTGAAAGTGTTGTGTTTGCTACCCATGCAGCAAATACAAAAGGTAAACCAGTAAATTTTAACCATTCTGCTGATAAATCGAATACTTGTGCATATTGGTCTTTAATTCCAAAAGTTCGATCTCCAATTAATACAAATGCCTCTCCTTTTTTTAAGGCTATAA
The DNA here is from genome assembly GCA_039798705.1 of Bacteroidota bacterium. Taxonomy (GTDB): domain Bacteria; phylum Bacteroidota; class Bacteroidia; order Sphingobacteriales; family Sphingobacteriaceae; genus CAIKLP01. The sequence goes on along the minus strand of JBDKFN010000061.1, from coordinate 5,304 downwards.
AATCAGTTGTTCTTTCTAAAAATGAAACTTCTTTTTTCCAATAATGCTTCAATAATATTTTAGCTAAATTATTTGAACTCCTACTGTGTGGGTCTAAATAAACGGTATCAATTTCATCAATGTTTTGATTCGAAAAAACAAACACAGAATTGACTTCGCCATTGGCTGAAATGCAATAATCTGTAATGATTTGTGGGTTTTCGATATCAAGTATTGCGGCAACTGGTATTAGCCCAATTTGTACTTCTTTGTTTTTTAATTTTTGAGCACAAATTGCGGGAATATCTAAACAATAATCAAATTGATCGGCGTTTTTAGCATTTTCTAAACCATAAATAAAAGGTTTAGAATTTAAATAGGAAACAACAGAAATTTTTGGATTAAACATGGAGGTGATCTAAATTATTAAAATCTAATAATTCGAATTGTTGGTTTTCATATTTAATTCTGTAAAGGGAAACGTTGCTATGTGGAAAGGTATCCATCTCATTCAATTCTTTTCCTAATAAATGGCATAATAAAATACGTAATGCACGACCGTGCATACAAATTAATATGGATTCCTGTTCATCGCCTGCTAAAATTGTTTGCATGGCTTCTTGCTGTCTAAGCATTACTTCTATTGGGTTTTCACCATTTGGAAACTTCAATTCTAAATTTCCATTCATCCAGTTTTTAGTCAGCTTAGCAAAATCATTTCGATCGGTTACACTAGACATTTTCCCTTCATAAATCCCCCAATCTAATTCATCCAATCCAGCTAATTGTTGCCATGGTATATCTTTCTCAATAAACTTAGCTACTGTTTGATGCGTTCGTTTTAATGTCGATGTATAAATCTTATCAAATTCAATGTGATGGTAAGCTTTGTAAAATGAAGCTGCTTGCATTAAACCAATGGCATTTAAATCTGAATTAACGCCTCTACCCTGCACAATTCCTTGTTTATTAAAATCAGTTTCACCATGTCTGATGATGTAAAGTTCTTTCATCTGGACCTTAGGAAATAGTTGGTAAATCTATGTAGTTATTGGCTTTTGCAGCTTCTTGTGGAAATACAAAATCTTGATAATCTGTGATGATGTTATAAAGCGTATCACGTTCTACCGGATGTCTTCCAACATTTTTTATCAACTCAACTAATTCTTGTGTACTCAATTTTGGATTTTGTTCTTCAGCTCCGGCCATTGAATAAATTTTAGTGGTATCATCTATTGTTCCATCAATATCATCCACTCCAAATGAAAGTGCTAATTGTGCAGTATTTCTACCAATCATTGGCCAGTATGCTTTGATATGGTCAATGTTGTCTAAATAAATTCTACTGATTGCATAATTTCTTAGGTCTTCAATTGTAGATACTTCTGGAACATGAGACATTGCATTTCCTTGATTTCTAAATTTCAAAGGAATAAAAGTATTAAAACCACCTGTTCTATCTTGTAAATCTCTTAGTCTTTTCAAATGATCTACACGGTGTGCAAATGTTTCAATACTTCCGTAAAGCATTGTACAATTAGACTTCAAGCCTAATCGATGCGCTGTTTCGTGTATTTCTAACCATTGAGCAGTTGTTGCTTTGTCTCCACAAATTTCAGCTCTTAATGTTTCATCAAAAATTTCTGCGCCTCCTCCTGGTATAGAATCTAAACCGGCTTCCATCATTATTTTCAAACCTTCTTCCACACTTACTTTTGCTTTTCGGAACATGTATTCATATTCAACTGCTGTAAATGCCTTAATATGTAAATCGGGTCTTAATGCTTTAATTGATTTAAATAAATCACAGAAAAATTCAAGCGTTAACTTTGGATGTACGCCGCCGACAATGTGCACCTCCGTGACTGGTTGGTTGTCATACTTTTTAATGATATCCAACATTTGTTCTTTCGAAAGAACCCAACCTTCATCTGCTTGTTTTAATAAACGAGAATAAGAACAAAAATTACAGGTAAAAACACAAATATTGGTAGGTTCAACGTGAAAGTTACGGTTGAAGTAAGTATAGTTTCCGTGCTTTTGCTCTCTAATGAAATTTGAAAGCACGCCTAAATAACTTAATTCTGCATTTTCATATAAATAAAGTGCTTCATTTTCAGTAATTCTTTCGCCATTTTGCACCTTTTTCGCAATGTCTTGAAGGGCTGTGGATAACGTATGTTGATAAAGTAAGGTATCTATGTTTTGTGGGGACGTTTTCATGACGTTTTTGGTATTAATTTTCACAAATTTATTTATTTATTAACAATTTAACGAGTTAATATTTACTTAATATCACTTGTCTTATATTTGTTTGATTTTTTAAGAAATAACAAATAATCTATATCTAATATAACCCAAATATGAAAAAACAATTACTCAAAAAGCTGTTCTTAGTGATGTGCATGCTAAGTCCGTTTTTTGCCGCTGCGCAAACACCTCTAATCGTTGAAAACTTCAACTATACTGTTGCTGATACATTAAGAAGCATTAGTGGTGCTGGATGGACTCCAATTGCTACTGTTTCTAACATCAACAAAATTCCAGTTGTAAGTCCTGGTTTAAGTTATACAGGTTCTACTGCAAGTGGAATTGGTAATGCAGTTGCTATTAAAACAACTGGTGAAGATATTGGAAAACCATTGCTTTTAAATTACAGAGATAATGCAGTTTATGCATCATTTTTAATTAATGTAAGTGCAGCTCAGGCAACAGGTGATTATTTTTTCGCATTCTTAGATTCTGCATTAAGTGGAACCAATTACAGAGCAAGAACATTTATTAAAACATCTGGAACAGGATATAAAATTGGGGTTTCTAAATCTGGTACAGTAACTGCTGCAGGTTATTATGCAACAGATTTGAATTTTAATACCACTTATCAAATTGTAGTTAAATATTCAATTATAACCGGAGCAACTAACGACTCCGTTAAATTGTTTGTAAACCCTGTACTAGGAGCTTCGGAACCAACAACTGCGTCCGCAGATGCATTAGTTACAGAAACAGATATTACATTAAGTTCTACTGTAGGTATAGGTGGTGTAGCCTTAAGACAAGGAACTGCATCAAGTGCACCAACATTAAGTTTTGATGGCTTAAAAGTAGGAAGATCTTGGTCTTCTGTGACCGCGTTAGCTGTTACCAACCCTTCATTAAAATTCAATCCAACCACTTTAACAGTTAATGAAAATGCTGGCACAGCAACGGTAACGTTAAATATTGTTGATCCAAATGCTACAGCAACTACGGTAGATGTTAAAGTAAAAGGTGGATCTGCAACTGCAGGGTCAGATTATACTTTTACCACTCAAACGGTAACTTTCCCTGCAAATTCAACTGCAGCACAATCATTTACTATTCCAATTATTGATGATTCTGCTCAAGAAACAGATGAGACTATTCAATTGGTTTTAAGAAATGCAGGTAATTCAGCTGCAATTTTAGCAGATTCAATTTTAACAATTACAATTCCTTTAAATGATGTAAGTACGCCAGTTTTAGGTTTTGCTGCACCATTAACTTTAATTAAAAAAGAAGGAAATACCTGTACATTTGATGTAAATATTACCAGTGCTAACTTAAATGCAACTAGTGTAAATGTAATTTTAAAATCTACATCAACTGCTAGTACTGCAGATTATTCGGGTTTAACACAAACAGTAACTTTCCCTGCAAACTCATCAGCTGCTCAATCAAAAACAATCACAATTGTTTCAGATAACTTAGCTGAAAATGCAGAAGAAATAGTTTTTGTATTAAGAAATGCAACTAACGGTGCAATTTTAACTGCAGATTCAATTTTAACTATCACTATTCCTCAGAATGACCAACCTGTTCAAGCTAAATTTTCACCAGCTACATTAAACGTATTAGAAAATGCATCAACAGCAACTGTTTCTATTAACGTACTAGGTGCTAGTTCAAATGCTAACGCTACAACTTTTGATGTAGTGTTAAAAGGTGGTACTGCTACTGCTGGTTCAGATTTTACTTATACAAATACTACTGTTACAATTCCCGCATTTAAAGATACTACCATAAACTTAACTGCAACTATCCTAAATGATATGTTAGTAGAAGGAAATGAAAGCATCATTTTTGCAATTAGAAATATCTCAAATTCTGGTGTAATTGGTTCTGATTCAATTTTGACGGTAACATTAAAAGATGACGAAGTTCCTTTCTATTCTATTTCAGATTTACGTGTTAATGATTCAATGGGCAATCCAACATTCCCTTTAGCTACACCATTAGCTATTAGAGGTGTTGTTTATTCGCCTAATTTAAGATTAACAGGATTACAATTCTCTTTAGTTGATGCAACAGGTGCGATGACTATTTTTAAAGCGTCAGGTAACTTAGGATATACAGTAACACAAGGAGATTCATTAGCAGTTTATGGTAAATTATCACCATATAATGGATTAAATGAAGTTGCGATTGATTCATTTAAAGTATTAGCAAATGGTATTGCTTTAAAAGCACCTAAAGTTGTTACTCAATTAAAAGAAGAAGACGAATCAAATATTGTAAAAATCAACCGTGTTCATATTATAGATCCTGCACAATGGACTAAAACAGGTTCTGGTTTCAATGTCAAAGTAACAAATGGAACTGATACATTGGACATGCGTATTTTAAATGCAGTTGACTTGTATACCATGGATGCACCAATAGGAGACTTCAACCTAACAGGTGTGGTAAGTCAATTTGATGCTACAAATCCTAAAAATAGCGGATATCAATTAATGCCAAGAGGTAGCTCAGATATTTATGTTATTCCTGCTCCTCCAGTTGATCCTACAGTTGCAATTGAATTAGGTTCTTATACTACTGTTGAAGGTGCTGGTACCGCAACTCTTAGATTAGTTCTTGATAAACCTGCATTTGATAGTGTTTATGTAAATTTTGATGTTGCAGGTGGTACAGCAACTCCAGGTTCAGATTATACAATTGCTACACCAAATCCAGTATTCTTTAACTTAGGTGATTCAGTTAAAATAGTTACTATTAATATTGTAAACGATACAAAAGTTGAAACTCCTGAAACTATCAATGTTGAGATTTCTAATCCAATTGGTGCTACTTTGGGTAACAGAACTACGTCTATTATAACTATTAATGATAATGACACATTAGTTGGTATCAATACGAATGCTAAAGCTGGAATTTCAGTTTATCCAAATCCAGCACATGGAATGGTTAACATCAAAACTGTAAATCAGATTACTAAAATTCAAGTAATTAATGCAATTGGACAAGTTGTTTTAGAGAAATCTTATATCAACAATAACTTTAGTTCAATTGAATTAAATACAATTG
>JBDKFN010000060.1:0-10484 GCA_039798705.1 Bacteroidota bacterium | reverse complement strand
CACAAATCCCAGTTTTTTATAATGAAACAAGACTGGATAAAACAACACCATCAATAAGAAAACAACTCCACTAACGCCAAAGGCTATACCCAATGTGATGTATTGGTTATGCGTACGCAATCGCCATTTTTCTTCGAGCTTCGATTTATCTTTTTCATACTGCTCTTTGAAAGCACTATTTACATCGCCTGTACCAACACCAGTCAACCAGTTGTTTTTAAAAATCTCTAAGCCAGTCGACCAATATGCGAGTCGCTGAGTGAAGGATTGCCCAGATACATCACCGTTATAATAATACTGACGATATTCCCAAGCAAGATTTTTAATGCGCATGTCTATACCTTTACGATGCATTTGCTCTACATTGGAACAACCATTTTTAATTGCCTCAATTTCGTTTTGTGATAAACTCATTACAGCTTCACGATCTTTTTTAAAGCCTTTTGATGAAAGAAATCTAATAACGGAGTAATAATACCAATAACCAAATGGGTTGTTATCGTACACTGAAAAACCAGTTCGCTCTTTCCAGGTTTCGTCCAGTTCTTTATCACAGATGTTAATCCAAACAGGATGTCCATTTTCTAAGTCTTGTCGCTCAGGCAATGAATAATAGGTGTTTCCTCTCGGTGTATATTTTAACAACTGTGATTCATTTACCTGAATGGGTATAATCGAATCGATAAAAATTAATTTGTATAAATAACCACTTACAAAAATTGAAGTAATAATTCCTGCGCCACTTAAACTTCTGACAATAACATTTTTATTTTTATTGAAAAGTGTAATAAGCATCACAATTAAAACAAATGCTGATATAATAATGATAGCAGTTAGCGATTGCAGTAAAATCAGAAACGCGATGAACCAACCTATAAAAAGCAAGTTCATCCAACGACGATTGTTTTTAAAATCATCCAATGATATAACCATCGCAACGCAAACAAGTAATGCTAAACGGATGTGAGATATAAACGGACTAATATCTCTGATGTCATGAACTTCAATAGAACTTAATCCGAGATAAATGCCAAGACTTATAAGTGTAGATATTAAGACCGATACTGTGAAAAAATGAAATAAATAATTTCTTGTTATGATCTTCAATGACGGCATTGATAAAATCAAAACAGGCATCAATAACAGCGGTAATTTTATTCTGATATCATTAAAGGCATACTGAAAATCATTAGTATGAATTAATCCTATAAGATGAATCCCAAACAGCGCAATCAACAATAGAACAACCGATTTATTCGATTTTAGTCGTTGCCATTTATCTTTGAAGTCGCCACTTAACAACCATCCACCTAAAATAAAAAATTGTCCTAGGCTCATTCCAAATTTCGACAAGGCCATGGAGCAGGCAACCATAAATAGTCCTGCTAAATACGCTTTGTTACCTAACGAAATGATTTTATTATTCAAGAGAAATTACTCTTTATAAGTTCTATTAAAAACGGCGGAATAGATGCTCGGTGTTGTAAGTGCTTTGATGGCGATTTTAATTTCAGGGTCACTAGAGAAACTGTTTTCAGTTCTTCCATTCTGATAATAGTAACGTGAAACAATTTCATTTTCGAGCAACCATTTTATTTCTTGCTCATGTAATTTTAAGTCGGATGCTTTATCGCTTTTAATTTTTGCCTTCACTGCATTGTATTCTTCTTGAATACTTCCGAAGTAATTCTCTTTTTCTGCTTTTACTTTTAATGCCTCAAGCTTTTCTTCACTCTCAGTTACATAATCGTATTCTTTGTTTGTAAGCCACGAAATAAATTCAGTATACTCATTATCACTCAAATGAAAAGTTTTAGCATCAGCAATTGAAGGATGCTTAATCTTATATTGTGTAGCATAATCGAACAATAAATATTTGCCTGAAAGTGTTTGCGCAATGCTACTAAATGTTAATGTCGATGTTGTATAGTCAGGATTTACACCACCACCATCATACACTTTTCTTCCGCCTTTGGTTTTAAATTCCGACATTAACGAATCGGGAACTTTACCTACGCTACCATCTGCATTGCGTTGTGAATAGTCTAGCGCCTGAATACATCTTCCACTTGGAATATAATATTTAGCCGTTGTTACTTTTAATTGAGTGTTGTAAGCCAGTGGGCGAGTTGTTTGTACCAACCCTTTTCCGAAGGTACGTTGACCAATTACAATTCCACGGTCGAAGTCTTGTAAAGAGCCACTCACAATTTCAGCAGCAGAAGCAGAGCCACTATTAACTAAAATCGCTAAGGGTGTTTTTGTATCAACAGGACTTTTATAAGTTTTATAAAGTTTATCCCAGTCTTTTACTTTTCCTCGTGTGCTCACTACTTCTTGCCCTTTATCGATAAATACATTTACAATGTTAACCGCCTCGTTTAATAGTCCTCCGGGATTACCTCTTAAATCAAGAATTAAAGCCGATACCTTTTTTTTCTGAATCAACTCTTTCACTGCATTCTCTACTTCCAATCCAGCATTATCAGTGAAACCTGTTAAGCGGATATACCCAACGTTACCATCAATCACTCCGTAGTATGGAACATTTTTAATTTGAATTTCTGCACGTGTAATTGTTTTGTTCACCGTTTCAAAGCCGTTGGCAGAAGGTCGGTCAACTACAATAGTAAGATTTGTGTTAGGTGTACCTTTCAACATCTTACTAACATCATCATACTCGAGTCCTTTAGTTGTTTTGCCATCAATAGAGCGAATAATATCACCAGCCATCAACCCAAACTTCTGCGCAGGAAATCCTTCGTAGGGGTCGGTAATAACTACTTGATTATTTCTTTGACCGATAAGTGCTCCAATACCACCATACTGACCAGTAGTCATAAAACGATAATCATCAGCATCCTCTTCGGGAATAAACGTTGTATATGGGTCAAGGCTCTCTAGCATCTCATCGATACCTGCAGTAACCATTTCTTCTGACTTGATTGGATCAACATAAAAAACAGAAAGCTCGCGAAAAATAGTTGTGAATACATCGAGGTTTTTATTCATCTCGAAGTAATTATCATTAGCCACCTTAAATGATAAGAAAACAATCACCGTAGTGATGACAAAAACAGGAAGCTTTATAAATCGAATAAATTTCTTCATAGTTAAATATACTTATTTTTCTGGTACAGGATCATAACCATGTCCGCCCCAGGGATTACAGGATAATATTCTTTTGAACGTTAGCCAACCACCTTTCAGCGCACCATGTTTGGTGATTGCTTCTACTCCATATTGCGAGCAAGTAGGTGTATAACGGCAGGCCTTACCTAAATGTGGTGATATAGCTCCTTTGTAGAACTGTATCAACAGAATCATCAGCTTAGCCGGCAGTTTGTGCATGTTCAATGGTTAAACGCTGTAAAAGTAACTTTATTTTCTCTTGCGTTTTTGGATATTCAACAGTGGAATTACACTGAGAAATGAACAATACAATTAACCCTTTGCGCTGCATCAAACAAGTATTTAAAAGTTCATTTTTATTCAGGCGGAAGCTTTCGCGCATCAAGCGTTTCATACGATTACGGTCGGTGGCTTTTTTCAGCTTTCGCTTTGGGGCAACAAAGCCTATTTGCAAAGGACGTTCTTCATCAAAGGGAATTTCCAATGCAATAGCTTCGAAGGGAGAGGCCCAATGGCGTTTTCCCTTTTCAAAGAGCAGATCAAACGCTTTCACACTCTTCAAGTGCATTGACGCAGGGAATGTAAAATCGTGAGCTGCTTGTAAATGAAGTTCCATTGGTGGGTTAAAAATACAAAAGCCTCAACAATTTCGTTAAGGCTTTATGGTTATTCGTAGCTTGTTTAATCAACAAGGTTATTTATTTTTCTTGATATAGTTTTCGATACTCATCGTCATAGAAGGTGATTCAGGAATTGGTGCCTGAATATCTAATCGAAGACCCGCATCTAACACAGCTTGAGAAGTTGTTTGTCCGAAAGCTGCAATTAACGTTGTGTTCTGTTTAAAGTCGGGGAAGTTTTTGAAAAGAGAAGTAATTCCTGCAGGACTAAAGAACACTAACATATCATACTTCACATCTGCAAGATCACTTAAGTCGCTGCAAACAGTTTTGTAGATGGTTGCTTTCGTAAAATCGAAATTATGCGCAGCCAACGTATCAGCAATTTCTTGCTTCGCGATATCAGAGCATGGAACCAAGAACTTTTCTTTCTTGTGTTTTTTCAATACTTCCAGTAAGTCGTTGATGTTTTGTTTTCCGAAGAAAATTTTACGCTTACGGTAAGTAATATATTTCTGAAGGTAATGTGCCGTTGACTCAGAGATACAGAAGTATTTTAACTCTTCCATATTGGTCACACGCATTTCCTGACAGATACGGAAAAAATGATCCGCTGCATGACGGCTTGTTAGAATTACAGCAGTGTGTTCTGTAATATTAATTTTATCCTTGCGAAAATCCTTCGCCTGAATTCCTTCCACATGAATAAACTCACGGAAATCGATTTTCAAAGAATACTTCTTTGCTAAGTCAAAATAAGGCGACTTATCAGTTTCCGGTTTTGGTTGTGTAACTAATATAGATTTTACTTTCAACTTTACTTAAACGGTTTATTTGTACACAATCGGGGCTAACCCCTTTTTACTTTTGAAGTCGTATTAGCCAAAGCTTAATTTCCAAACAACTAACAACGGCGCGACTTCGAAGGCGCAAAGGTACAAAAACAAATAGAAAAAAGAGAATTGCGGTATCGAGAACCAAATTCTTATTGCCCGTGATAAACGGAACAAAAACATCAGGCTAATTAACACGATAGTTGCAATTGCCGCAAAGTGTTTTACAGAGGCATTCGAATAAGCTAAAAAGATGTTGGCAGGGAACAAAATCAATCCAGCCATCATAATCATCAGAAACAAATTAAAGATATAAGTTCCAGCTGCTTTTTCCTGATTGAAAATAACACTTAACACCCTCAACAAAATCATCTTTACAGAGTAAGAAATAGCAATTATTAAGGAGAATAACACAAAGCGCACAAGTCCCTTTTGAAGCCAATAGATTTGCCAGTCGAAAAGAACACTAATCTGATATAAAAACAAACCTCCTAGCAAATACGAGATAATGCTGATCACGAGGGAGGCCCGTTGCAACAAATAACTTTCATCACGCACAATCTGGTTGCTTGCGGTCATATTAAAGTAGGACGTAAGCAATTGTCGGAAAATTTTATAATAAAACAATCGGAACCAGGTAAAGAAAACCATCATGACGATGAGCGAAATAGTGAGCCAATCGCTAATGGTATCATTCAGAGGGCGTGCATTAGGATTAACGGGTTTTAAGAGGTGATTTTTAAAAACCCCTGGACCATTGAGCGATTTGTTCTCGGCACTGTCGATTGCGCCATTCGAACTATCCTGTGAGTCGGTAAATTGAAATGACGAAGAAATAGCTGCAGAATCGTTCGAGTTGGTATCTACTTGAGCAGATTCCTGACTGAGCGTATTCGTGACTACTGATTGTGGCATTTCCAGATAATAATTTTACAAACCTACCAATAAGTAATCAATTACAAATTGGTAGCGACCTTCTTTTTTGAAAGATCAAACCCGCGTGCAATAGTAAAACAAAAGCGCATTCCTCCTTTTGTCCAAGTGTCAACAGTGTTGGTCACAAACTGCGTTTCATTAATAGCTTCAGCATTGGTGAACATCAGTGAAAAAACATGTCCGCCAGTTTCAAATTCAAAACCGAGTCCAAGCGGATTATTAATACCATTTTTATTGTTAATTTTTCTGTATTCGCCAAGGTTATAAACATAATCGGCTATCAACGACATTCGCTTGGTAATTCTGTAACGACCTCCTGTACCAATAGCAAATGCTTCGTTGTTATCATCTGCATTCACAAAATTGCGATGCACATAAATTGGCGAAACTTCAAAAGAGAACCGATCAGAAAATTTACGAGAAATAATTAGCTGACTAGCAAATGCAAAACGACGGTTAAATTCTGTTTGCGACGAAGGATTGTCGAATATATAATTCATACTTTGCTTGCTTGAATAGGCTGTTACAGCAAACAAGGTAGCAGTAAATGGCATAGAATTATCTCTGCGCTGGCTCGCTAGTTTATATTTTGAATTTAGTTCCCAATTTTCTAAATATTTAGAACGTGCAAAGCCCACATTCCAGTTATTGTTTAAGCCATAATCGAATGAAATACGAATATCGCTAGACTCATCGAAGCCCCATAAATTATGTACTGAACTGGTTCCGTTGCTCGATGTACCTAAAGAATTGAAACGATGAGCAATTTTAATATCCAGCATTTTTTTCTTAATAACCTCTGCTGTTTGAAGGTTAATGATGCGATTAGTTTTAAAAGCAGGATTGACAAACTCCTTTCCTAATAAGGTATCTTGCTCGTTCAATAGTTTAAGCATATCCTCTTGAGCGAATAAAAATGGACATTGCATGAAAAACAAAAACAGCAAAGCAACTACTTTGCGATTATTCATTATTGAACTAACACCCTTCATATCCATTGTTAATCCAGTCTTCAATTAATTGAATTTCGTTTGGCGACAATACATCCCCAACAGGCATGTGTCCTGGCGCATTTAGTGGAAGCTTAATCCGATGCAAAAACGATGATTCCCCATTTTCTAGCTCTTCCACTTCTGCCTTTACCTCTAAATAATTATTAAAATTATCTAATGTTGAATGTCCATCATGACAACCGCTCATGGCGCAATTAGCAACAATAATAGGTTTGATAACTCTTGAATAATAGGTGGTGTCGCATTGATTGTTTACTAATTCCGGGATATACTTATCATTAATACAAGAAGCTTGTATTAATAAAAATAAAATCGATAGAAACAATAAACCCTTTTTCATTGATGAGCCAAAGTTAACGTATAATCTTACTGAATGCAATTTATGGTAGTCGATAATTAAATCCAGCCCTTTAACCAATACCAACTAATTGCCATTAATTCACGATAACAGATTATCTGATAAACAAAATGATTCCAGAATTGATAACGAAGTTGTGTTTCTTGTCCGATAGACGGTAAGTTTTTATTTCCACCAAGCTCCTTATCGTTGTAAAGTAAATCAGCGGGCCCACATAAATCAAAGGTCGGTTCTCCTCCAACATTTTTAAATCCCGCCTTTTCAAAAACAGCAATGGCCCGTTTCATATGCTCAGGACTGCTTACTAAAAGACAATTGTCGTTTTTTAATTGTGGATTTAATTTAGCCACTTCAAGAGCTTCTTCCCTCGTGTTTTTCCCGATTAATTCCAGATAAATTTTTGTACTGTCAACACCTCTTGTCATTAGGTCCTTTGAAATCTTATAAGCGTCGCTTTTGTTAACAGCAAGCCCTTCTGCCGAAGGCTGACAAACATATATATCACAGCTCGGATATTGTTTATAAAGCTCAGAAGCATAATAACTTCTTAATAAGGAAGTAGCGCTTGGATAGCCTGAACCACCCAATACAATTATGTGCTTGGGAGAAAAATTGTATTCGCTATTTGATTTTCCAAGCCAATAGTAAAGGTAAAATGGCCCTGTGGTAAATGAAAAAATAATCAAGAACAACAGCACTCCTCCCATTAACAATAAAGTACGTTTGATAATGGAGAGCAGCTGTGTTTTATTAAAGGCCATGATGTTGATTAAATCTTTTACGAACATAAGTCAATACTCGATGTTTCTATTTAGTTTTACGCTTTACCTGTAAACAATCCAATGTTAAAATCAACCCTTTCAATAATTGCGTCAGGATTATTTTTGATATCGTCCTGTACAACAAAAGCTAAAAAAACAGAGCAACCCATGAGCGCACACGATTCTCATTCTTATGCCAAGCCAGAAGAAGCTGTAGTAAAACACCTTCATCTCGATTTAAATGTCGATTTTGATAAAAAACAACTGGCGGGATATGCTGAACTTTCTATCGAAACAAATGGAAAAACAAATGAGTTGCATTTAGATGCACGTGATTTAACGATTGATTCTGTGTGGGCAGACGGCGAAGTAGCAACGTATTCGCTTGGCAAATCACAACCTTATATTGGAAGTGATTTATCAATCGCTATCAAGTCAACAACTAAAAAAGTTAAAGTAAAATATAGTACTTCACCAAATGCTGCAGCTTTACAATGGTTAACTCCTGAGCAAACTGCTGGAGGCGATTTCCCTTTCTTATTCACACAAAGTCAGGCGGTACTTGCTCGTACATGGATTCCAATTCAGGATAGTCCTGGAATTCGTTTTACGTATTCAGCAAAGATTAATTGTCCTGCAAATTTAATGGCGGTGATGAGCGCAGAGAACGATACAACTCTTCATAACGATGGCGCCTATACGTTTAAAATGCCACAAGCGGTTCCTTCTTATTTGATGGCACTGGCGGTAGGTAATTTAAAGTTTCATTCGTATGATCAGCGTAGTGGTGTTTATGCGGAGCCTGTAACAATTGAAAAAGCAGCTTACGAATTTGAAGACATGCCGAAAATGATTGCAGCGGCAGAAGAATTGTATGGACCATATGCATGGGGACGATATGATGTGTTGGTATTGCCTCCTAGTTTTCCTTTCGGAGGAATGGAAAATCCGCGTTTAACTTTTGCTACTCCTACAATTATTGCTGGCGACCGTTCACTTGTTGCTTTAGTTGCGCATGAATTGGCGCATAGCTGGAGTGGAAATTTAGTTACCAATGCAACATGGGACGACTTCTGGTTAAACGAAGGCTTTACCGTTTACTTCGAAACGCGCATCATGGAGAAAATTTACGGAAAGGAATATGCCGATATGCTAACGGTTTTAAGCAAGGGTGAATTAGAACATACGATTAAAGAGATGGGCCCTACCAATAAAGATTCACATTTGTACTTAGATTTAAAAGGCCGTGATCCCGATGATGGCATGAGTGATATAGCCTATGAAAAAGGAAGATTCTTTTTAACAGCGATTGAAGAAGCTGTTGGAAGAAAACGTTGGGATGATTTCTTGAAAAAGTATTTTGCGGAGCATGCGTTTCAAAGTATAACAACAAAGGTGTTTATCGATTATTTAAATGCCGAATTGATTAAAGGGGATAAAGCATTAGCAGAAAAAATAAATATTGATGCTTGGGTATATGGCCCAGGATTACCTGCTAATTGTCCTGTGATTACTTCTCCTGCTATTCAAATTGCAGAAGATGCAGCAAAAGCATTTATTGCCGGCACAAAGAAGGCTAGTGAAATTGACAGTAAAAATTGGAATACACATCAATGGATAAGTTTTTTAAGGACTTGCCCAGGGAATACAACATTACCTCAAATGCAAGAGTTGGACGGGGCGTTTCATTTCACAGCATCCAACAACAGTGAAATAAAAACAGAATGGTTAAAGTTGGTTATAACAACGAAGTATAAAGCAGGATATAGTGCTTTGGAAGATTTCCTTTGTCATGTTGGAAGAAGAAAATTTGTTAAACCACTTTATGAGACGATGATTCAAACATCAGAAGGAAAAGAGATGGCGCTCAAAATTTATTCGAAAGCGAGAGCGGGATATCATCCTGTTACAACACAAACAATGGACGAACTACTAAACTATCAAACTAAATAAAATGAAAAAACTATTTACAATTATTGTTGCATTAACTGCTACAGTTTGTACATATGCACAAACGTTAGTACCTGATTCTACCTTTGGAACAAACGGTAAAAAAACATTTACCTTTTTCAATAACATCGACCGTAGTTTTGGAAGTGTTGCGCAAGCAGATAATAAAATTGTTATTGTTGGTTTAAGCAGAAACAATGCTACTAGTTCATTCGAATTATGCTTCGCTCGTTTTTATCCTTCGGGAATAATTGATAGCACTTTCGGTACAAATGGAACAACAAAGGTTTCGTTGGGCAACCAAGGTTCAATTGGAGGAATGACGCCGAAAATTAAAATGGATCCCGATGGAAGATTTGTTGCGGTTAATTCAGGATACGGCTCTGGTTCACAAGATATTTTCATCTGTCGTTTAGACACTGCAGGAATACCTGATGTTACATTCAATAATACAGGCTCGTTGTTTATTGATATGACTGGTGGAGGAACATGGCCAGATATTGTGAACGCATTTGATTTTGATGCGGCAGGAAATATTTATGCGGTAGGCGCAACAAGAAATGGTGGTACGCCATTGGACAATGATTTTGCTGTAGTAAAAGTAACGACTAATGGGCAGCTAGATCCGACGTTTGATACAGATGGTAAAAAATTATTTAATCCGACAGGAATGGCAGAATTTGGAAGGGGCTTACGTGTTCAGCCTGATGGAAAAATTATCATAGGAGGTACTGCTGGCGGTAAGATGTATTTAATAAGAATAGATAGCACGGGTAATTATGATACCTCTTTTAACTTAACTGGAAAATTACAACTTACAGCAGTAGGAAGCAGTTCTGATATGTTTGATTTGACATTAGATGATTCTAATCGCATTGTAG
>JBDKFN010000059.1:0-10651 GCA_039798705.1 Bacteroidota bacterium | reverse complement strand
ACCATGCCCTACCTTGGCTTGTTGCTGCAGCCAAAAACAATCATTTAAAAAGTGCGGTTGAAGTAGCAAACGCCAAACATGTAGAAGCGGCATTACAAGCTGGAGTAGATATTTTATGGATTGGCGCTAGGTCAACGGTTTCTCCATTTGTTGTACAAGAAATTGCAGATGCATTGCAAGGGGTCGACATTCCCGTCATGATTAAAAACCCCATTAACCCCGATTTAGAATTGTGGTTAGGTGCCATTGAAAGAATTAACCATGCAGGCATTCAAAAAATTGCAGCCATACACAGGGGTTTTTCTACCTACGACAAAAGCATTTACCGCAATGTTCCCAATTGGAATATTCCAATTGAATTGAAAAGATTAATACCAAACATTCCCATAATTTGCGATCCAAGTCATATTTGCGGAAGCCTCGATTTAATTCAACATGTGAGCCAAAAGGCTTTGGATTTAAATTTTGATGGCCTCATGATTGAGTCTCATTTTGACCCACAAAATGCCTTGAGCGACAAAGACCAACAGTTAAGCCCAACTGCATTGGGGGCATTGGTCAACGAATTAATCATTCGTACCAATACCAGCAATAATCAGGCTTTTATAGATAAATTAAAAAGTTTAAGAGACGACATTGATAAAATTGATTTTGATATTTTAGAACTCGTTGCGGCAAGAAATAAAATTATCAGTGAAATTGGTTTGTATAAAAAAGAAAATAACATTACCATTTTCAAACCCGAACGCTGGACAGAAATTGTCGAAACAAGAATTAAATATGGCAATGAAATTCATTTATCAGATGAATTAATTATGGATACCATTAAAGCCATACACCGCGAAGCCATTGCCATACAAACAAAAGTCATGAACGATGGAAAATAAAATTGCAGCACTTAAAAGTAAAAATGTTTACTTCAGCGAGGAGGTTTCTACGCTTGATGCTTTCATAGAAAAAAATAATTACAGCAAAGTGGTGGTGCTTGGCGATACCAATACCATTGAGCTTTGCCTTCCCTATTTGAATTTATTTTCTACTTACACAGCCAATGCAGATATTATTGAAATTGATGCAGGCGAAGGAAGTAAAAACATAGACATCTGCATTGGCATTTGGAATATGATGCTCGACTACGAGATGGACCGCAAAAGTTTACTCCTCAATTTAGGGGGTGGAATGGTTTCAGATATTGGCGCATTTGCAGCGAGCACTTACATGCGAGGCATTGATTTTATTAATATTCCAAGCACTTTGTTAGCCATGGTGGATGCAAGTCATGGTGGAAAAAACGGCATCGATGTAAACGATTTTAAAAATATGATTGGTTGTTTTCAACCAGCTAAAGCTGTATTTATATTCCCTTCATTGTTGAATAGTTTAAACGAAGAAGAGCAACTATTTGGATTTGCAGAAATTATCAAACATGGTTTAATTGCAGATGAAAAACACTTTGAAAATACAGTTGCCTATTTATTAGCAGCAGATCAAAGTAATTTAGCTGAAATAATTATTGATTCTATCTTAATTAAATTAAACATTGTTGCGTTAGATCCTTTAGATAAAAAAGAAAGAAAAATATTGAATTACGGCCACAGCATTGGGCATGCCATTGAAAGCTATTTTTTAAGTATAGAAAAACCCATACACCACGGTTTAGCAGTACTTACAGGCATCATCATTGAAAATAAAGTTGCAGTTAGCCAAGGTTTATTGGCTGCAGCTACAGCCGATTCGATTGAATCTATCATTAAAAATAATTTTCAATTGCCTAAGTTTTCAGCTAATGCAATACCCACAATTCTTGAATTTTTATTGCGCGATAAAAAAAATATCGAAGATCAAATTCACCTTTCGCTCATTAGTAAAATTGGCGAAGGTAAAATTGAACAGGTTTGCGATATCGCTTCGGTTAACACAGCCATAGAACAATACCTAGTTTAGTATTCATGAAAAACAACTCCAACATTCAAATTTCTAATCTTTTTCTAGCGAAAAATGATTTGCAAATTTGTATTCCTGGGAGTAAAAGTGAATCGAACAGAAGCCTTATTATACAAGCATTTGCAAACGATCGAATTCAAATTCAAAACCTATCAAACGCTGACGATACGCTTGCCTTAATAGCTGCTTTAGCAAGCACAAATAAAGAAATAGATTGTGGTCATGCGGGTAGCACTTTTCGTTTTTTAGCTGCATATTTTGCTTGTTGCGAAGGCAAAGAAGTTATTTTAACGGGTTCCACTCAACTTAAAAACAGGCCTATGGCTCCGCTCATTACTGCATTACAAGCATTGGGCGCCAACATAACATACCTCGAGCAACCTGGTTTTGCACCCATTCTTATAAAAGGAAAAAAGTTATCAAGTAGCAAACCCGTTGAAATAGACAGCAGCATTAGCTCTCAATTTATTTCTGCATTATTATTAATTGCTGCGCAAATTGAAAATGGTCTTATTTTAAAACTTCAGCAAAACAGCGTTTCGAAAACGTATATACAAATGACAATTGCCCTTTTAAATGAAGTGGGCATAGCTGTTTCAGAGGAACAAGAAATTATAAAAATTTCACAACAAACCATTCAATCGCATACTTTTGAAATCGAACCCGATTGGAGTTCGGCATCGTATTGGTATGCCATCAAAGCCTTGGGTTTTCCAAATAAAATATTTTTAAAAGGATTCAAAAAAGACAGCTTACAAGGTGATAGTTGCATTGCAAAATTCATGGAAAACTTTGGTGTTCAAACCACCTACCATAGCGATGGCATTGAACTTACAAGCAAAGCCATTAACAATACCGAAATACTTTTTGACTGTATCAATTGCCCTGATATTGCGCAAACATTAATCGCAACAGCAGCAGCAATGCGTTTGCCTTACCGTTTTACAGGGCTTCAAACACTTGCACACAAAGAGAGTAATAGAACGCAGGCACTGAAAGCCGAATTAGTTAAAATCGGTGCACTATTGAAAGAAGACACAGGTGTTTTCTACTTAAGCTATTCAAATAATTACGATTTTCAAAAACCCATTCATTTTGAAACCTATCAAGACCATCGAATGGCCATGTGCCTTGCTCCACTCAGTTTAAAATGGACGAATGTTACGATTGAAAATCCATCTGTTGTGCAAAAATCTTATCGAAGTTTTTGGGATGATTTTGCTACAACCGGATTAACACTTAAATTGCAATAATATGGCTGGAAATTCATTTGGTACTCTATTTAAAATACACACGTTTGGCGAATCGCATGGCGAGGCCATTGGCGTTGTCATTGATGGTTGCCCCGCAGGGCTTAACATCGACTTTGATTTTTTACAAGCAGAACTCGATCGACGCAAACCAGGCCAGTCGAGCATTACCAGCCCTCGCAAAGAAGCCGACGAAGCCAAAATAATTTCTGGTATTTTCAATGGACAAACCATGGGCACACCTATTTGCATCATTATTGCAAATGAAAATCCAAAAGAAAAAGATTACAGTTATCTAAAAGATACCTTCCGCCCATCGCATGCCGACTTTACTTACGAACAAAAATATGGCACACGCGATTATCGTGGAGGTGGCCGTTCGTCTGCAAGGGAAACAGCTGCAAGGGTTGCCGCAGGCGCCATTGCAAAAATGCTTTTGAAAAAAGAAAATATTCACATCAACGCATTTGTTACCCGAGTTGGGCCCATTCAATTGACCAAAGAAATACATACGCTTGATTTAAGTATTGCAACTCAGAATAGCATTAAATGCCCCGATAGCGCAACCGCTCAAGAAATGATTTCCTATATCGAAACCGTAAAAAAAGATGGAGATACAGTTGGTGGTATTATTAGGTGCCATATAGACCACGCTCCTGCTGGCTTAGGAGAGCCCGTATTCGACAAACTACATGCAAACTTAGCAAAGGCAATGATGAGCATTAACGCTGCCCACGGCTTCGAATATGGCTCAGGCTTTGAAGGCGCTTGTACATTAGGTTCGCAAAATAACGATGCCATTACCAAAAACTTCAGCACCAAAACAAATAACAGTGGCGGAATTTTAGGAGGCATTAGCACAGGAGATCAAATTTACTTTAATGTTGCATTCAAACCCGTTGCAACTATTTTAAAACCACAACAAAGCATAGACCGAGCGGGCAACGAAATTACTTTACAAAACGAAGGCCGTCATGACCCATGCGTATTACCAAGAGCTGTGCCTATTGTAGAAGCGATGGCTGCATTGGTAATGATAGATATGCTTTTGCAACAAAAAGCCATTCAATAAATTTATTTTATAAAACAAAAAAGCCCGATACAAATGTGTCGGGCTTTTTTGTTGGTTGTTTAAAAATTAAACACCTAATTTTTTCCTTGTGCTTTTTTGCACTCCATCTTTGTGTAATAAAATAGAAGTAGTTTTGTATTTCACGAAATTTTTGCTCACATATAAAAATCCTTCGTAATCATTTTTAAGACCCCAAGAATTTTTAACGATGTAATATTCTTTTCCGTTTACATCTTTTGCAAGACCCGTAATTTGCATACCGTGGTCGTCTGTAGTTTCAAAATTATCAAAAGCAATTTGACGTAACTCTTGCGTTACATCTAGCTCTGGCATTGGCTTTGCGAACATGTCCTTTTTTTCATCATCAGTCATGTCGTTGAAATTTTTAGCAGGCACATAAGCAACACCATTTTTCCAACTGAAACCTTTTTCACTTACATCGGTTGCCCATGCAACGGTATAACCATTTTTCAATGCGTTATCAATTACATCAATCATTTCATTTAAAGGCACATTATATGATGGTTTGTAAGTCCAATTATCTGGAACCAAAACAACCATTTGCTCATAAAAAGGTGCGTGGGTAAACGAAGTAATTTCTACATAATCTTTTGGATTAATACCAACTACTTCTTTTGCAAAAGTTTGTGGTGTATATTGTTTTCCTTCGAAAGTAAATTTAGCTGGAACCGATCCTAAATAAGCATCTACGACATTCGTTACTGCTGTTTTCCAAGCAGAAGTTAAACTTTTTTCTGTTTTAGCATAAACATTTAACATTGCTGTTAATACTTTTTCTAATTCGTTATGGTCATTTTTAACTTGCTCTGGTAACATTCCTACGTAAGCATCTTGAGGCATTGCACCATATTTTGCTAACAAATCAATTGGATCGTGCAATGCACCACCTTGACCATAAGAAGCACCACCGTGTAACCTTACAAAGTTTTCTGCTTTGTCTATGTACATATTTCTTACCGTAAACATTTCGGCAATGTCAATTGGTTTTTTACCCATGCGAAGCATTTCAGATTCAATAAATGAATTGGCAGAATAACTCCAACAAGTACCTGAAGAACCTTGATTTTTAACGGCTGTAGCAGACAAGTTAGTTACAGGAGTAAATTTAAAAGCCTCTTTTGTACTGATGCTTTTATTGTCTTTTAATTTATTAATTAAATCATCTTGTGCAGATGCAAAACTCACCCATAAAACAAAAGGGAGTAATATTAAATTTTTCATTTTCATATAGCTGGATAATTATTTGGTTCAACTTCATTCATGATTTCGTAAATCGCTTCTACTACATCTTCTGCATTTGGTTTAGAAAAATAATCGCCATCTGTTCCATAAGCAGGGCGATGCGGATGCGAAGTAATTGTTCTAGGTTGTGCATCTAAATATTGGTATGCGCCCTGTACCTCTAGCACCTGCTGCATCATATAGGCAGTAGCACCTCCGGGTACATCTTCATCTAAGAAAACAACACGATTGGTTTTCTTGATAGACTCCACAATATGATGGTGAATATCAAATGGCAATAAACTTTGTACGTCAATTAATTCAACTGAAATTCCCATTTCATTTAAAATAACTACCGCATCTGCCGCAATTCTACAACATGATCCATAAGTCACTAATGTAATATCATTTCCAGCCGTTAATACTTCTGGAATACCTATTGGAACTGTAAACGAACCAATATTGGTAGGCATCTTTTCTTTCAAACGGTAACCGTTCAAACACTCCACAATTAAAGCAGGCTCGTCAGATTGTAACATCGTATTGTAAAAACCAGCGGCTTGTGTCATGTTACGCGGCACTAAAACATAGATACCTCGCAAGGCATGAATAATCATACCCATTGGCGAACCCGAATGCCACACGCCTTCTAAACGATGACCTCGTGTTCGGATGATCATTGGTGCTTTTTGTCCTGCTTTGGTTCTATAAGCAAGCGATGCTAAATCGTCGCTTAAAGTTTGTAAACCATATAATAAATAATCGAGGTATTGAATTTCGGCAATAGGTCTTAAACCCCTTAAAGCTAATCCAATTCCTTGGCCAATAATTGTTGCTTCTCTAATACCGGTATCGGTAATTCTAATTTCTCCGTACTTCTCTTGTAAGCCAGCAAAACCTTGGTTCACATCTCCAATTTTTCCTAAGTCTTCACCAAAAGCAACAATTCTTGGATCGCGGTCAAAAGCAGCATCAAAACATGCTTGCAAAATTTCACGACCATCTAATAATTCTGCAGCTTCTTCGTAAATTGGATATTGCACCCCTACTCCTAATGCAGACTCATTGCTATTGGTAAATAAGTAAGAATTATAACGATCAAAATTAGCTTCTTTGAAACGCTTCAACCAAGCCCTCATTTGATTTTTTGCAGGCGATTCTTCTTGCATTGTCAAACGCAAAACCGTTTTCACCGCTACCATTATATCTCGACGTGAAGGATCAATTGTTGTTTGTAATTTTTGCGCTTGTGCCAAAATTAAATTCTGCGCTGCAGCAGTGCTTGCAACAGACTGAATCAATTCACAAACCAAATTAATTTCTGTTTTAATAGGCGCATTGAATGCTTCCCATACTTCTTTTTGCCAAACACGCACTTGCTTTTTTGCTTGCTCATCCATTTCGTCTAGCGTAGCATCGTCGGCAATCCCAGATGAAATCATCCATTCTCGCATTTGCTTTAAACAATCAAAATCTATTTCCCATTGTAAACGTTCTTTAGATTTATATCGCTCGTGTGAACCCGATGTAGAGTGGCCTTGAGGCTGTGTCAATTCTCTTACATGAACCAATACAGGAACATGTTCTTTTCTTGCAATTGCAGTAGCTCTTTCATATGCT
The DNA here is from genome assembly GCA_039798705.1 of Bacteroidota bacterium. Classification (GTDB taxonomy): domain Bacteria; phylum Bacteroidota; class Bacteroidia; order Sphingobacteriales; family Sphingobacteriaceae; genus CAIKLP01. The sequence continues at coordinate 3,523 of JBDKFN010000059.1, read as the reverse complement.
TCACATAGCGCAGCATAATCCCAACCATTCACTACAATTATTTCATAGCCATCAGCTTTTGAATCACGTTGAAATCCTTTTAAAATTTCAGAAATATTTTCTTTTGTTGTTTGGTATTTTGCATGAACAGAAATTCCATAGGCATCGTCCCAAACAGAAATAACCATAGGTACTTGTAATACACCTGCAGCATTAATTGTTTCGAAAAAATGTCCTTCAGAAGTACTCGCATTACCAATCGTACCAAATGCAACTTCGTTTCCGTTATTAGAAAAATTAGTTAAGTACTTAAGGTTTGGATTGTTTCTGTATATTTTTGATGCAAGCGCTAAACCAAGTAGGCGTGGCATTTGACCAGCAGTTGGAGAAATATCGGCTGATGAATTTTTCATCTCCATTAAATTTTTCCATGCGCCATCTTCATCAATACTTCTCGTACCAAAATGTCCGTTCATGCTCCTACCTGCCGAACAAGGTTCTGCTTCAACATCTGGAAATGCATAAAGTTGTGCGAAAAATTCTTTCACATTCGACATGCCGGTTGCAAACATAAAAGTTTGATCGCGGTAATAGCCCGAACGAAAGTCGCCATTTTTAAAACTTCTTGCCATGGCTAGTTGAGCCACTTCTTTTCCATCACCAAAAATTCCAAACTTTGCTTTGCCCGTTAATACTTCTTTTCTTCCTAACAAACTTGCATGTCTGCTTTCCAATCCAATTCGATAATCGTTCAAAACATTTGTTTTAAATTCTTCGAAAGAAATTTTTTGCATGGTATCGTTGGCCTTGGCCGAGTTTTGATTTGACATAAGGTAAATTTACTTACGGATGCAAAAATAAACATTCACAGCCTGATTTACCACAATTGACGCAATTAATGGCCGAAATATCCAATCTTTTTGCCGCAACAGCTTTTAAAAATGCCTTATTGAAATCAATATACCCTATTTGTTGGAATATATAACCTTGAAACAGAAATAGATAAGTAATATTTAAAGCTGAAACCACGCCAAAAATGCTGTTTTAAGAATTTTGGAACAAATTTTGATAGTTACACAAATATAAATAGGTTTGTATTACACAAATATTCAACACATCACATTTAAATAAATAGACAACAAATGAAAAAACTAGTATTATCAATTTTCGCAGTAGCAGCTATGGCTACAGCAAGTATGGCTCAAACTGCAGTTGCTGAAAACCCTAATCAAGCAGATTTTAAATTTGAAACAGAAGTTCACGATTTTGGAACTGTTAAAGAAGGTGTTCAAGCAGAACATACTTTCAAATTTACTAACATTGGTAAAGAGCCATTAGTAATTACTAACGTTCAAGCATCATGCGGTTGTACTACTCCAACTTGGACTAAAGAACCAATTAAACCAGGAGCTCAAGGATCTGTAACAGCAATTTACAATTCAAAAGGCCGTCCAGGAAATTTCAATAAAGCAGTAACCATTACTTCAAATGCTAAAACAGCACAAAAAGTATTATTTATCAAAGGAAATGTAGAAGCAGCTGCTGCAGCTGAGTCTGCAATGCCAGTTAAACAAGACGTGGCTACTCCATCAGAAAATAAGCCAAAAAATTAATTCCTTTTTCTGATAAATTTTAAGACTTTTGTCCCGATGTATTTTACATCGGGACATTTTTTTTATTTCAATTTTAACCATGCCAAAAATAGCCAACAAAGGAATTCAAATGCCTTCTTCGCCAATTCGTAAATTGGTACCATTTGCCGATCAAGCCAAAAAAGAAGGAAAAAAAATATATCATTTAAATATTGGACAACCCGATATTGAAACACCAGCAACCATGCTAGATGCCATTAAAAACATCGACTTTAAAGTTTGGGCTTATACACATTCAGAAGGTATTCCATCATACCGCGAAAAATTAGCAAGTTATTATCAAAAAGTTGGTTTCGATATTGATGCGAGTAATATCATTGTCACCAATGGTGGTTCAGAAGCCATTACCATAGCAATTAATACTTGCTTAAACCCTGGCGATGAAATTATTATTCCTGAACCATTTTATGCAAACTACAATGGCTTTACTTGCATGTCGGATGTAGTGGTAAAACCAATTGTATCGAGTATCGAAAACGGATTTGCATTGCCAGCCATTGCTGAATTCGAAAAAATTATTACTGCAAAAACAAAAGCAATCATGATTTGCAATCCAAATAACCCAACAGGTTATTTATATTCTCGCGAAGAATTGGAAGCATTAAAAGCATTGGCTTTGAAATACGATTTATATATTTTTTCTGACGAAGCGTATAGAGAATTTTGCTACGATGGAAAAGCATTTGTTTCACCAATGCACTTAGATGGATTGGAAGAACATGTAATTGTGTTAGATACAGTTTCTAAAAGATACAGCGCTTGCGGCGCAAGAATTGGCGCATTGGTTACCAAGAATAAAGAAGTATTAGCAGCAGCGCTAAAATTTGCACAGGCTAGGTTAAGCCCGCCTGCAATAGGCCAAATTGCTGGTGAAGCAGCGATCGATACGCCATCAAGTTATTTCGAAAAAGTAAACAAAGAATATACCGAGCGAAGAGATTTATTAGTAAGCGAATTAAATAAAATGGAAGGCGTGTTTTGCCCTAACCCAGGTGGTGCATTTTATGCAGTGGTGCGTTTACCCATAGACGACTCCGATAAATTTTGCCAATGGATGTTGGAATCTTTTGCATACGAAAACCAAACTGTAATGATGGCGCCCGCTACCGGATTTTATTCTACGGCAGGAGCAGGTAAAAACGAAGTACGTTTAGCTTATGTATTAAAGAAAGAAGACTTAGCCGCAGCTTTACAATGTTTAGCAGCAGCATTAAAAGTTTATCCAGGTAAAACCAATTAATTGCATACGCTCCTTTTATAAATTGCGTATCTTTGTATTATTAAACATTCCAGGGGCTGCTTGGAATTGACAGGGTGGAAGATTTGGTGGTAAGCATGCAGGGCTTTTGTGTAATTGCCCTTAAAAGAAATTGCTCAAATTTTAAATGGCGAAAATAACTACGCTCTTGCTGCGTAATTATAACAGGATGTTATAATTGCCTCTTTCATAATTAGATTATGAAGCGAGATGTCTCCCAGAAGCGCTGAACGGCCGCGTCTGATTTCGAGGCACTGAAAAAGTCGGGATAGGAAAAGTAAAGTTTCGATGCTTCTCCAAAATCAAGAAACTAAGAAATTTGTAGCCAGTTTAGGAGCAGCAAGTTTCCGACAATCAAACCTAAAATAAGCATGTAGAAAGCGATTCAGGTCCCATGTTTGGACGAGGGTTCGACTCCCTCCAGCTCCACAAGAATAAAAAAATGCCCTTCGAGTTTCGAAGGGCATTTTTTGTTGCTATAAAATCATAAATATTAAAAATGCTAATTGCCTACTCCTTCATAAATTTAACTTGTACATATTCTTTATCGTTTGCTAACTTAAGAATAAATAAACCTTTTGACAGTTCAGAGATATTAATTTCATTATTTTGCTAATCTCCCTCAAGGATTGGT
>JBDKFN010000058.1:0-10999 GCA_039798705.1 Bacteroidota bacterium | reverse complement strand
TATAGCTGATGCGTCAAATATTGAATTGTATATGATGTTCACCGATTTTAATAAGTTGGGGGGGGATTCAATCGAACAAGGAACAAAAAAAAAGGATGAAGAACCGACTTAAAAAATTATAATTAATTTATAAATTCGAGTAACAAAAATACATCAGAAAAACAAACTCTTCGCCAATGAAATTAGTGGTCAATTTGGACCGGTCTGTGGTGGTAAATTTCATCGGTTTTTGCACTAACACCTGAAGGAATGTTACTTAGTTTTATCAAAGGTGATGCCCAAGCAATTAAATGGTCAATAATTTATGTCACATTTATTTCATTTCTAGCATTCGGTATTCGTGCATTGAATAAAGTTGCATTTAGTTCTTTTCACTTAGCAAGGGATTCTGAAGAAAGAGAGCAATTAACATATGTTTACCTTTCACTGAAAAAAGACAACGCGATTGAAGAAAAAGATAGAATATTAATTCTTCAATCTCTTTTTAGTCGAGCAGAAACAGGGTTGTTGAAAGATGAATCTGGCCCGACAATGCCATCAAATGACCTTACAAGTAAAATCTTTGGAAAATAGATAACAAAAAAATTCTTTAAAAAGCAATTCCACCGGAATCACCGCAATTCCACGGTAATTCCGTGGTAAAATCAACTGAAAAAATCGGAATTTTCTAGATTTTCTAGGAATTCTATGGAATCATCATCGTATTCGTAGGAAATGATGATGTCTATATCTTCTTCATCTTCGTCCTGGTCTTCTATGGCGTTTTCTAATGTTTCGTTGAACATTTCAATGAGGGATTTAAAGTAATAATGTCCCAAGTGAGATTCGGCATCAATGGCATACACCGCCATGTGTTCTTCTGCCTGTTGCCAGAGTTTATACAAAGCTTTGAAATGACGTTTGAAAGATGCTAGATCCATTTCAATTTCTTCATAATCAAATTGAGAAAGAAAAGCCCGTTCTTTCTCAATCCATACTTTTAATCCATGATTGATTTTACGTTCTTCAATCTGTTGTTGCCTGGCTATGGCATCTTTCTCTAAATGCTTCAGCTCTAATTCACGTTTGCGCAATTCTAATTCTTTGTCTTGTTGAGCCAGTTTGCGCAACTCGAGGTCATGTTCTAATTGCAATTTCTTTAAAGCGATTTCACGCTCTAGTCTGTTGAGGTCGTTGTTGTTTTCCATTTCGTTTTTATTTTTTTGTTTAATTGATTGTGGCGTGTTGCTGGTTATGGCAATAAGGTCAATGGGCAAGGTGTTGCCTCCATTGCCTGATTGTTCATTAAGCCACCGAAACACGGTACTTTTGCTTGTATTGAGAGCTGCTGCTATCTGTCGGATGCTTTTGCCCATTTCTTGTAGTTCAAGAGCTCTTTTAATTAATGCTTGGTCTTCCATAATTGATATTTCGTATGTTCATTTATTCATATGTTCAATGTTCACCGGGTTCCACTTTGACTACTTTGCGATAAAGCCCTTTAGCGGTTCGCTCAAATTGTCCTCCCAATAAATAGCGTCTAACGGAAGAAGGAGACATATTGCATTTAGTTCCAATATCAACGGCTTTCATCCAATTAAACTCTTCCGGCAGTTCGTTGTAGAATCGTTGTTGTCGGATTTGTACTTGTATATTCTTACTTCCATTTTTCATATCTGCGATTAATAAATTGGAATGATAAAGAAGGGTAATACTTATTTCATGAGAAATATTTAAATCATCGGCATGGATTTTTATTTTCTGAGTTTCCTTTCGATTAGGATTGTTGTAATAACGAATCAAACTTAAGACCATCGCAATTCTAAAACTGATGAGTCCCAAGCGATGAATGGTAGCTAGTATCGGAACACCAGAACCTTTATGGGCTACTATTGTGACTTGCCTAAAAAACTTAAGAAAATCATCTTTTAGTTCTGGTTGTAAGTAGAGTTGAATAGGCTCAGGTTGTGCTTTTAAAAATTGATACATTTCTTGTACCAATTGTCCCACTTTTCTATATGCTTGTCCCGGATCTGTCCCACGATGATCAAACACATTTCTAAAACTTGGGACAGCTGGAAAGGAATAAAACATGAATCTGCTGAATAAACCATTCTCTGTATCGGGTATTAATCGAAATACTTGTCCACGTGTCCCGGTGAGTAAAACAGATAAGCGTGGGTGCTCCACCGAAAAGTGTTCGCGATTTTGTCTGCGTTGCATTTCCACAGGTTCATGGTGAAATGCAGCGCGAAGCACATCGCTAAAATTTCCCCAGTCTTGTGCCAATGAATTGGCTAAGGTATCGGCTTCAGTGGAGAATAGAATTCCTGCGCCATCGTTCTCACTGAGGGTTTGTACCACAGAACTAGCACTGTTATTAGCCGGAATAAAAAGAAGTTTATAAAGTGGTTCTTGTAAAGAAGCGATGTCAGCATCTTTTTGCTTAATCTTTTCTTTTTTAAATTCTTCAAAATGTTGTTTGGCGATATGTGTTTCTTCCAACAACATTTTATGAATTTCCATACCAATCAATCTTGTCCAACTCAACACACCTTTTCCTGAGCCTGCTGGAGCTTCGATAAATGTGTAGAGGTTTGGCGAAACCCATTTGCGGTCATAAAAGCCAATTACATTAGGCATACAGCCTGACAATACAGTGATAGTACCCAACAATAATATATCTCGTTCGAACACATTGCTGATATCATTGAACAGACTTTTTATTGGCTCGGGTAAACATTTGAAAATACCTTGATGAAGCGTTGCTCTTAATTCATCCTGGTATTGAGGTAATAAAAATAAATCCTCTTCTTGTGGTGTTTGGTTTTTCGAATTGTACATGATCAACGTTTTAAAGGTTTATCCTGCACATAGCGCAAAGCTTGCTGATGAATTTGATTTTCTTGTTCGTGTTTGCCTGAATTTAACCATTCTTGTAGTTCCCCTTTTTTAAATAGAATTTTCTTTCCATTCTTATAGAAAGGAATTTTTCTTCTACTTGTTAAGGAGTACAAGGTTTGTTTGGCAATATGCAGGAATTCCGCAGCCTGATCGGCATTGAGCACTTCTGCATTTTGTTTGTTTTCTGCCAATGCTGTTGAGGCAGATTCTTGATGCTGCACTAAGGCAGTCTGAACAGCTTCATTCACCAACTCTGTGATGAATGCTTCTAGGTGAGTAATACTTTCTTTCATAATGAAACATTTACTCACCTAGCATCAAAAAAAGAACCGTGCCAGAATCTTTGGTTTCCTTTTTTTAGTTATCGATTTTTGGAGGGTTCGATTTGCAAAATATTTTAGTGTCATGCTGTTCCATACTGTTCCAAACTCGTCTACTTTTGCGCAGATAAATTTCTTACTACGCAATTTCAAGAAAACAAAAAATATCTCCGTATCCTGCTGATATTCAGACAATTTGTCACTGACATTCTTTGTTAATCTTGGACATTTTTGTCATTATTGATACCCAATTGAATACTCTTCATCGCTTTTGTTTTCGTTGTATCCATCACCTTACCGTAAATCTGTGTGGTATGAATGTGTTTGTGTCCAAGCAATTTTGAAACGGTATAGATATCGGTTCCTTCCGCTAGTTGCAACGTAGCAAAAGTGTGTCGGAAATTATGAAAAGTAATTTTCTTACGAATGCCTGCACGTTGCAACCATCTATTCAAATGCGCATAGTCTCGCTGAAAATTATAATCACCAAAAATCTTCTCACTACTTGCTTCTAATTCTCCAAGAAAACTCAATGCTTCATCCGATATGGGTAAGGTTTCCATGCCTTTGGTTTTGCTTTGTGTGAAGCGAATAAAATAACCGAGATTTTCCGAATGTTGAATTTGATCTCTACGTAGTTTTACAACATCTCCTAATCGTAAACCAGTGAGCGCGGAAAACAAACAGGTACGTTTGAGTAATGCTGATTCCGATTCTGTATTGTAAAGTTTAATCAATTCTTCTTTAGTTAAAAACTCTCGATAGGTTTCTGGTTGTGTAATACCTTTCACTGCATCAAAAGGGTTACTGATGATATGCCCGAATACCATGGCTTCACGCACTGCTGCTCGGAGCTTGTTGTAATAGGTGTAACAAGAGTTTTGTGAGATGCGCATTTTTGGCGAATTGATTCGAGTGGCTTTTTTCTGTAGAAAATCTTTGTATTCATTAATGAATTGTGGAGTGAGATCTCCGAAATTACATTGCTCATTACAAAATTGAAGAAAGGTTTTGTAGGAAGCGACCCATCCACCATGCGTACTCGGACTGTCTATCCATTTATCTACTTGTTTTTGAAAGAAAGGCAAGAAGTCATCAAATTGGGAACTACGTTTGATGCCGAATTTTCCTGCCAATCTATCCAACTGCCGATTAGCAGCTATCGAACGAGCAAGGGTTTCCATATCCTTGTTATGTCGTTTCTCCATTTCATCCCTGGGTGGATTGTAGAGATACATGTCAAGGTATTCCCACCGGGTTATTTTTCCACTTTCTGGGTGTATAACCGGAGGGTAATGATCGAGGTAAAGGCTGATCCGACCTGTCTTTAGCTGACGCATTCTAAGTGTTACTCTCATATTTATTTGGTTTTTAATAATTTATTTAATTCTTCACGCAGGATTAATCGCCTCGTGCCAATGGTAATTGTTCTAATTTTATTGGTTTTGTACATGCGCATAACAGTCCATCGAGAGATTCCGAGCAACAAACTCACTTCTTCAATACTTAAAACTTCCCTTGCTTGAAGCATGATTACAGGCGCTGTTAAATCTCTCTTTATCGTCGCATTACTTTGGAGTATTTTTTCCTGTCTTTTGTTCTCTTTATAGGCTCTTGAGCCACACTTGTGAGAGCAGTACAAAGTGGTGCTTTTCCTTGCCAAAAATGCTTCTTGGCAGAAAACACAAATTTTCGAATATGGGTATTTACTAGCAGTCATTGTCATTTCGCCGTTATGTAGCACCGTGTAGCAGCGTGTAGCTACATGGTGCAGTGTGTTGCAATTTTTTTTGTGTTGTTCAAGATTTGTTGCTGACTTGTTACTCATGAAATCTGAACAACAGATGAGCAACAAAAGGGGTGCAAAACGCCCCAAAAGACGAAAAATGACAGGTTTGCTTAAAAACGAGAAAACCCTTACTAGGTAAGGGTTTCATTTAGCTATTGTTATCGATGTTTATTGATGGTTTTCGGGCATTACTTCCCTATACAAAACTTACTAAATATATTATCTAATAAATCGTCTGTAGAAATGCTGCCGGTTATTTCTCCTAAATGATATAAAGCTTTTTTGATATCGATGGCTAAAAAGTCGGAGGTGATGGGGTTGTCGATGCCGTTCAATACCTTCTCTAACGCCGTTGCAGCGTTTTGTAATGCTTCGGCGTGGCGCAAGTTAGACACAATGCTTTGGCCGCTTTCAAGCGCCGCAACATCAACCAATTTTACCAATTCGTTTTCGAGTGTTTGCATGCCTGTTTTTAGCAATGCAGAAATTTGAATATTACTCAGTCCTTCAATTTCGTAAGGCGCTGCCGTATTTTTATCACTTTTATTTTCTACTAAAAATAAAGTAGAATTATTTTTTTTGATGATGGGTTTAAACTCCGCAATAATTGTTTGTAGTTCTGAAAGGCTTGTTTGCGATGCATCGTAGACATACAATATAACTGCCGAAGAATTTATTTTCTCCATGCTGCGTGCAACACCTTTAGCTTCAATTACATCATCTGTTTCGCGAATACCTGCGGTGTCGATGAAACGAAAACGCAAACCTTGCAGGCTCACTTCGTCTTCGATGGTATCGCGGGTGGTACCAGCAATTTCCGAAACAATGGCACGTTCTTCATTCAATAAAGCATTCAACAAAGTAGATTTTCCAACATTGGGCTTGCCCGCAATCACAACAGGAATACCATTCTTGATCACATTGCCTAATTCAAAGCTGCCTATTAAACGGTTAATTACTTTTAAAATCTGAAGAATTAAATTTTTCATTTGCTCGCGGTTGGCAAACTCCACATCTTCTTCCGAAAAATCCAATTCCAATTCCACCAGCGATGCAAAATTAATGAGTTCGCTTCGCAAGGCTTGCAGCTCGGAGCTAAAGCCACCGCGCATTTGGTTCATTGCTATTTGGTGCGATGCAGCATTCTGCGAAGCAATTAAATCTGCAACGGCTTCGGCCTGCGATAAGTCTAATTGCCCATTTAAAAATGCGCGCATGGTAAACTCGCCAGCCTTGGCCATTCTTGCGCCTTTACTAATTATTAGTTTAATAATTTGAGCAATAATATAGGCCGATCCATGGCAAGAAAACTCTACACTGTTTTCTTTGGTATAAGAATGAGGGGCTACAAAAATACTGGCCAATACTTCGTCAACCACCACGTTGCCATTCATAATTTTACCAAAATGCAGCGTATGCGATGCCTGCTTAGTCAAGTCTTTGCCTTTAAAAACACTATTAGCAATGCTAATGGCTTCGGGTCCAGATAAACGAATAATGCCTATGGCTCCGGTTCCGGCAGGCGTGGCTAAAGCAACAATGGTATCGGTTAAACTCATGTTCAAAAATACATTTTTTTTGTACTATATTAGTTGATATGATTTTGAAAAGTAAACTCCCAAGCGTAGGAACCACTATTTTTACCGAAATGTCGGCATTAGCCGCACAATATGGCGCCATTAATTTAGGCCAAGGATTTCCAGATTTCGACATGGATGCAGGTTTAACCCAATTGGTAAACAAAGCCATGGCAGACGGTTTTAACCAGTATACCCATGCCAATGGTTACCCCGCATTGCGCGAAGCATTGGCTGCTAAAGTGCACAGTTTATACCAACAAAGCATTAACCCCGATACGCAAATTACCATTAGCCCTGGCGGCACGTATGCCATTTATACAGCTATTACCACGTTGATACACCCTGGCGACGAAGTTATTTTATTTGAGCCCGCTTACGATAGTTATATTCCGAATATTGAAATTAATGGGGGAGTGCCGGTGCGCATTAATTTAACCTTTCCTAATTATGCCATTCCTTGGGATGCAGTGCGCAGTAAAATTACACCGCGTACTAAAATGATCATGTTGAACTCGCCACATAACCCAACAGGAGCAGTACTTTCGGAGCAAGATATTATTGAATTAAAAAATATAGTTGCCGGAACCGACATTGTTATTTTAAGTGATGAAGTATATGAGCATTTAATATTTGAAGGCAAGCAACACCAAAGTATTTTAAAACATCCCGATTTATTGGCGCGCAGTTTTGTGTGTTTTTCATTTGGAAAAACCATGCATTGCACCGGTTGGAAATTGGGTTATTGCATTGCTGGCGAAAGCCTGATGCAAGAATATAGAAAGGTGCACCAGTTCAACGCCTTTACCTGCGATACCCCTAAGCAAGTAGCACTTGCAGCTTATCTTACGGTAAATAAAAATTATTTAAACCTTGGCCAGCAAATGCAACAAAAAAGAGATTTGTTAAGGCAATTGCTTTCTACTACAAAACTCGAATGCATTCCATCTTATGGCAGTTATTTTGAATGTTATTCTTTTAGTAAAATATCCGACGAAAACGACAAAGCATTTGCCATTCGTTTAGTGAAAGAATATGGCGTGGCTACTATACCAGTGTCTGCATTTTATCAAGACCAAACCGACCATGGCGTAATTCGTTTTTGCTTTGCGAAAAAAGATGAAACCTTAAGGGCTGCAGCGGAACGGTTGCAGGGGTTGTAGGGGGTAAGATTTCGACAATTGAAGTCGGTGGTTTTGAAAGTTGAGGTGCATAATTATAATTTTAAATGATAGTCGCTTATTTGCCATTTAAATATTGGGTTTTTTTAGTAAATTTCGATGGATGGAGGGGTGTTGATGAGGGATAAAGTTGGTGCGATAATTTATATTAAAATTTACCGATGGCGGGAAAAATTGAAGCTTAGTATTTACTTTATTTGTTCAGAAGGGCCGAAGAATAAACCGATATTTTTTTAGAAGAGGGATTCTATATTGATATATATAATTTTTTAAACTTAACATAACTAATGGCATTATTTCAAGAATCAATTATAAGAAAACATTTAGGCTCCCTTGACCAAGAGGTTGTTGACCAGGCCTATTTAAGATTTAAGGAAGTTTACAGTGCCAATAAAATCACTAACATAAGATTAGCTAAAGAAGAACAATACCAAGAAGGATTTATTAAAGACATTTTTGGGGCTGTTTTAGGTTATTCTGTTTTCCCCGAGCAGCCATTTAATATTCAAACCGAAAAGAAAAACGAATCTGATTCTAAAAAAGCCGATGGGGCAATTTTTCAAGGAGAAAATGTTGTAGGGGTAATTGAATTAAAAGACAATAAAACCAAAAACTTAGATGCGGTCAAAGACCAGGCATTTGGTTACAAAAACAACCACAAAGAATGTAGTTATGTTATTTCCTCAAATTTTCATAAGCTACGTTTTTATGTGGATGATGCTACAGATTACGAAGAGTTTGACCTGTATAATTTAGACAAAGAAACGTTTAAACGATTCTACCTATACCTTCGTAAAGAAGGGTTGTTAGATAAAAACATTCCAAAATTATTAAGACAGGAGACCAAGTTTCACGAAGAGAACATTTCAAAGAGCTTATACAAGGACTACTCTACTTTCAAAAATAACTTTTTTCAGAATGTTGTAAAAAATAATCCACAACACGACAAATTAATACTCTTTAAGAAATCACAGAAATTTTTAGATAAAGTATTATTTGTACTTTTTGCCGAAGACAAAGGATTAGTAACAACTAATTCAATAGTTCAAATAGTAGAAAAATGGCAAGACCTAAAGAACGATGCCTTTGATACTCCAAAACCATTATACGAATTAGTGGCTTTGTTTTTTAATAACTTGTTCATAGGAAAAAAAGACCAAAAGGGATATGTACTTATTCCTGAATTTGGTGGTGAAATATTTGCTCCAGATGAAGTGTTAGATTCTTTGATTGTAGATGATGCAATATTAAAAGATGATTTATTAAAACTATCCAAATATGACTTCAACACTGACGTAGATGTTAATATTTTAGGGCATATTTTTGAGCATTCGTTAAGTGAAATTGAAGAGGTTGAAGCCGAATTAAAAGGGGAAGTTGCTGATAAAACTAAAGGTAAGAGGAAAAAAGATGGTGTGTTTTATACACCCAAATATATTACCAAATACATTGTTGAAAATACTATTGGTAAGCTCTGTTCAGATAAAAAAACTGAATTGAAGTTAGATGTTGATTTTAACATTTTTGAATATCAAAAAGCAGATTCCAAACTAAACGCAAAAGGTATTGCACTTTACGAAACATTAAACCAATATAAAGCATGGTTGCTAACCTTGAAAATATTAGACCCCGCATGTGGTAGCGGTGCGTTTTTGAACCAAGCGGTAAATTTTTTAATTCAAGAACACCAATTTGTTGATGATATAATTTCAGAGTTAACAAATACTCCTTTACGATTATATGATACAGACATAGCCATATTAGAAAACAACATTTACGGTGTAGATATTAATGAAGAAAGTGTAGAGATTGCGAAATTATCTTTATGGTTACGCACAGCAAGACAAGGCCGTAAACTTTCTAATCTGAGCAATAATATTAAGTGTGGAAATTCCTTAATTGACGACCCTGCTGTAGCAGGTGACAAAGCATTTGATTGGCATGAAGAATTTCCTGAAGTATTTGCGAAAGGTGGCTTTGATGTGGTGATTGGAAATCCACCCTATGTAAGAAAACAAGGGTTGATGGAAAACTATCCTGAAATGTGCAATTTCTATGAGAAGAAATTCCAGTCAGCAACTGCAAATTATGATGTTTACGTAATATTCATGGAAAGAAGTTTTCAGCTAATAAATCTTAATGGAGTAGTTTCGTTTATTCTTCCACATAAGTTCTTGATTACTGACTTTGGTATTGGAATCCGGTCTTTTTTTACAGCAAATAATTGCGTTGAATCATTAGTGCATTTTGGTTCCCATTTAGTTTTCAATGAAGCAGCGACATATACGTGTATCGTTAATTTAACCAAAACAAAAAAAGAAAAGGTATTTTTCAAGAAGTTGAATCCCTTGGTTTTGCTAGCACCATTTAGTTGGGACTATATGTATTATAAAAATCTTAATTCAAGTAATTGGGATTTACAAAGCGAAAGGGTATTCGATGTTATCTCAAAATTAAATAGTCAACCATATAAAGTGGAAGACGTTTTTGATAAGATATTTCAGGGGATTGCAACAAGCTTGGATGATGTATATGTTTTTCAAGGAGTAAAAGACGGAAATATTATTAAAGGGTATAATCCCAAGTATGATTATCATTTTGAAATCGAAATAGGGCTAGTAAAGCCTATTGTTGGAGGTAGAGAGATTTTCAAATATAATACACCCGAAATTACTAATTATGTCATTTTCCCTTACAATTTAGTTGGAAATGTATCTGCAATGTCTGAAAAGTATATTGAAAAAGAATTTCCATTGGGTTATAATTATTTAAAGAGATTTGAAACTGAAATTAGAGGCAGAGAGAGAGGTAAAATGAATATCACTGAAGGATGGTTCAATTATATCTATCCAAAGAATCTAAATTACTTTCACAACCCGAAAATTATGACAAGAGAAATTTCTCTTGGTTGTAATATGACGTATGACCAGATGGGCGAATATTATCATAACACTAAGGTTTATTCATTTATCAAAAAAACAGAATTCAAAATTGATGAAAAATATTATTTGGGAATTATGAATTCGCGGGTAATGTGGTTTTTTCTTAAGAACACAGGTTCAGAATATGGTGGCGGCTATTATGTTTTCAAGACAAACTACCTAAAACCATTTCCGCTCCCAGAAATTTCAAATAATTCTCAAATTATTATTGATTTTGTTAATAATCAACTAAGCTATAATAAAGCACTTCAAGAACAAGTTCAAAAATTCAAAAGAACCATTAAAAGAAAATTTGCTTTAACAGAGT
>JBDKFN010000057.1:0-11109 GCA_039798705.1 Bacteroidota bacterium | reverse complement strand
GGTACGATGTCGCCTGAAAGCCCTTATATTGTTCAGATTGGACAGAACCCTGATAAAAATTCAAGAAAGTTCTATTCTAAATTAAATGAAGATAATTATTCTTTAAGTTCTGATTTAACTATTCCTTTTAATTTAATGGGAGACAAGAGTGTGATCAAAACTGGGGTGTGGTCGCAACAAAGATCAAGAAATTTTGACGCAAGATTTTTTGCATACAAACAATTAGGATTTGGACTTTCAGATTCTGTTAAATCTTTAGCGCCTTCTCATATTTTTGATTTAGGAAATTTACAAGACACTGTAGGCAAATTAAATGGTTTTATTTTGCAAGATATTACCAATTCAACAGCAAACTATTCTGCTAAAAATAATTTAAATGCAGCTTATATTTTATTTGACAGTAGAATCAATTCAAAAGTAAGATTGGTGTGGGGTGCAAGAGTTGAATCTAACAATGTTACATTAACTTCTTCAACAGGTCAAACAGTTGTGGATACAACTAATATAGACGTTTTACCATCGGTTAATTTTACCTACGCAATCAATGAAAAAGCGAATTTAAGATTGGCATATTCTAAAACAGTTTCACGTCCAGAATTTAGAGAGCTAGCACCTTTTGAATTTGAAGATTTTATTACCAACACATTAATTTTAGGTAATCCAAACTTGAAGCGTGCATTAATCAATAATTTTGATGTGAGATACGAGTTATATCCAACGGCTGGTGAAATTTTTTCTGCAACTGCATTTTATAAAAATTTCAAAGATCCAATTGAAGCTGTTTATTTAGGGGGAAGTAACCGTACTAAATCTTTTTTAAATGTAAAATCTGCGGTGAATTATGGAATCGAATTAGAGTTTCGTAAAAAATTAAATTTCTTAAATAGTTTCAATGCATTGGCATGGGAAGGTTGGGACAATTTTACCATAGCAACTAATTTTGCAAGAATTGAATCAAGTGTAGATTTAAGAGGAAATCCAAACGTGCAAGATTCTATTAGACCGCTTCAGGGTCAATCTCCTTATTTGATTAATAGTTCTTTGAGCTATTATAATGCAGACAATGCATTTGGAGCAACTATATTATATAATGTAATTGGTAGAAGAATTAGAGAAGCAGGATTTTTAGGTTATGAAAATGTTTGGGAAGCGCCTCGTAATATGTTAGATCTTCAAATTTCTAAAACCTTCTTAAATAAATTTGAATTAAAAGCGACCATCTCTGACATATTAAATCAAAGTAGAGATTATTATCAAGATATGGATAAAAACAAAGTTTATAACGCCGACAAAGATCATTTAATTGAGCGAACTAATTTTGGAACTACTTATTCATTTGCACTATCATATAAGTTTTAAAACCTATTCAGATATCATTTTTAAAAGCAGCTTTAGGGCTGCTTTTTTATTTTTAAATAAATTTTATAAATAACGTCTACTTAACATTCTCATAATCTTACCGGTTTAAATTTGAAAAAAAACTAAAAGAATTATGAAAAAATTATTACTTGCTGTAATGATCTTGTTTTTTGCAAACAACTTTGCAAATGCTCAATTCCAAACGGTTTCAGGTCACATCACGGCCAATACCACTTGGACTAATGACAAAATCTATCGTATGGATGGATTTATTTATGTTGACTCAAATGTTACCTTGACAATTCAACCTGGTACCATTGTAAGAGGAGTTAAATTAACTAAAGGAACTTTAATTGTAACGAGAGGTGGTAAATTAATTGCTGATGGTACAGTTGATAAGCCTATTGTTTTTACATCAGACGAAGCGCCAGGTACTCGTACTTATGGAGATTGGGGTGGTATAATTGTTTTAGGTAATGCACCAATTAATCCAGTTGGTGGTCAAGCAACTATTGAAGGCGGTGTAAATAACGCAGCTGGTGATGGACAATATGGTGGAACAAACGCAACAGATAACTCTGGTATCATCAGATACGTGCGTATAGAATATGGAGGGATTCCATTCTCTGCAAACAACGAAATCAATGGTTTAACCATGGGTGGTGTTGGAAGCGGTACTATTATAGACTATGTAATGGTAAGTTTCAACGGTGATGATTCATTCGAATGGTTTGGTGGTACAGTTAATTGTAAGCACTTAATTGCTTATAAGGGAGTAGATGACGATTTCGATACCGATTTCGGTTTCTCAGGAAAAGTGCAATTTGGATTAGCAGTTCGTGATGCAAATGTTGCCGATCAAGCAGGTGATTCAAATAGTTTTGAATCAGATAATGATGCTGCAGGTTCTGGTGCTTCACCAAAAACAAAAGCAATTTTTTCAAATATAACTTCAATTGGACCAAAAGTAACTTCTACTTCAGTTGTAAACGCAAAATATAATAACGCATTAAGATTAAGAAGAAACACAACTTGTTCTGCATATAATTCAGTATTCATGGGATGGCCAAATGGTGTATTCATTGAAGGAGATTCTGCGGCAAACAATACGAATAATAACCTTTTACAAATGTCAAATACATTTGTTTCTGGAAGTACGGTAGCATTAAAAAAATCTACTACTAATATTACTTTTGATGTAACTGCATGGTTCAATGGAACTGGTAAAAGAGATTCAGTTTTGACTGAGAATACAGAAGTAATGTTAAATAATCCATTTGCTGCTATTCCAAACTGCTTACCTTTAACAGGTTCTCCAGTATTGAATAGAGCAAGTTTTACAAATTCAAGATTAACCAATTCATTCTTTAGCCCAACTACCTATATTGGTGCATTTGGAACTGATAATTGGACTGCTAATTGGACGAATTTTGATCCTCAAAATACAAATTACAATGTTCCTCCAGTTTCAGCAGCATTTACTGTTTCTGTTCAGAATAAAGTTGTGACCGTTGTAAATAATTCAACTGGCGCTACCAATTTTTCTTGGAACTTTGGTGATAATTCAGCTATAGATACAAACAAAAACACTTCGCATACTTATGCATCAAATGGTGGTTATAAAATTGTATTAACTTCTAGCAACTCATTATATACTGCTAAAGATTCAATTAGGGTGTCTATCAATACTGGTCCTCAATATCAATTAGTTTCAGGTCATATTTCATCTAATACCACTTGGACAAATGATAGAATTTACCGTATGGATGGTTTTGTATATGTAGACTCAAATGCAACATTAACAATACAACCAGGTACTATTATTAGAGGTATTAAATTAACTAAAGGAACTTTAATTGTAACTAGAGGTGGTAAATTAATTGCTGATGGTACAGTTGACAAACCGATTATTTTTACTTCTGATGAACCAGCAGGTACTCGTACTTATGGTGATTGGGGTGGTGTAATTGTTTTAGGTAATGCACCAATTAATCCAGTTGGTGGTCAAGCAACTATCGAAGGTGGTGTAAATAATGCAGCACAAGATGGTCAATATGGTGGAACAAACGCAACAGATAACTCTGGTATTATCAGATACGTGCGTATTGAATATGGAGGAATTCCATTCTCTGCAAACAACGAAATCAATGGTTTAACCATGGGTGGTGTTGGAAGCGGAACTACTATTGATTATGTAATGGTTAGTTACAATGGGGATGATTCATTTGAATGGTTTGGTGGTACAGTAAATTGCAAACACTTGATTGCATACAAAGGCGTTGATGACGATTTTGATACCGATTTCGGTTTCTCAGGAAAAGTACAATTTGGATTAGCAGTTCGTGATGCAAATGTTGCCGATCAAGCAGGAGATTCAAATAGTTTTGAATCAGATAATGATGCTGCAGGTTCTGGTGCTTCACCAAAAACAAAAGCATTGTTCTCTAACATTACTTCAATTGGTCCAAAAGTAACGTCTACATCAGTTGTGAATTCTAAATTTAACAACGCGTTAAGATTAAGAAGAAATTCAGCTTGTTCTGCATATAATTCAGTATTCATGGGATGGCCAAATGGAGTATTCATTGAAGGTGACTCAGCTGCTAAAAATGCGAACAACGATTTATTGCAAATTGCAAACACAATAGTTTCAGGTAGTACAGTAGCATTGAAAAAATCTTCAACTAATATTACATTTGATGTTGCTGCTTGGTTCAACGGTGCTGGTAAATCAGATTCAGTTATTTCAGAAAATACTGGAATCATGTTAACTGATCCATTTGCTGCAGTACCTAATTGTTTGCCTTTAACAGGTTCGCCAGTTTTGAATAGAGCAAGTTTTTCAAACTCAAGATTAACTAACTCATTCTTTGATGTAACTTCGTATGTTGGTGCTTTTGGTTCAGATAATTGGACTGCAACATGGACAAATTTTGATCCGCAAAATGCAAATTACAGTGAATTGCCTATCACTGCTAATTTCGTTACAGTAGTTGATTCATTCAAAGCTACATTTACTAATAAGTCATTAAATGCTTATACTTTTGATTGGAACTTTGGTGATAATACACCTAACTCAACCGATGAAAATCCAGTTCATACCTATGCTGCTGTTGGAACTTATAAAGTTATTTTAACTACTTCAAATGGCATCAGTACTAAAAAAGATTCATCTTTGGTAACAATTAATGTATTACCAACTGCTAAATTCACATCAGTTACTGATTCATTCAAAGTTACTTTTGCTAACAAATCTACTTTTGCTTCATCTTATTCTTGGAACTTCGGTGATAACAATACTTCAACAGATGAAAATCCAGTTCATACTTATGCTTCAAATGGAACATATAAAGTTGTTTTAACTGCATCAAATGGTATTAGTACAACTAAAGATTCTGCAAACATTGTGATCAGCGTAGTAGGTATGGATAATACAAAATTAATGAATCAATTAGTATTATATCCTAACCCTGTTAATAGTAATGCAACATTAGCATTTAACTTAATGCAATCAGCTAAATTATCAGTTAATGTATTAGATATAAACGGAAGAACAATTGCAACGATTGCTGAAAACGCAAACTTCAATGCAGGAGTTCAAAACTTAACAATAGACGCAAGTGCTTTCGAAGCTGGTGTTTATATGATTCGTTTATCTAACAAAGAAACTGCATCAACCATTAGATTTGTTGTGGTAAGATAATTTCATCAAAATAGTTTAATGTAAGGGTCTGTCAGAGAAATCTGGCAGGCCTTTTTTGTTGAATAAATTTATAGATAAGGGAGGGAGGATTTAGATTTGTTGGAATTAAAAAAAGCAGTTATTTAGATAACTGCTTTTTCATTTCTTCCGGAATATTTAAAATATCCAATAATAGAAAACCGTCTAAGCAATCATTGAATTTTGGATCAACATTAAACCCTAAAATCTTTGCGTTTAATTGAATGTATTGCCTAATTAAAACGGGAACCTTAGCGTGATTATGTTCGATATCTGAAATGATTGTATCTAAAGATTTGATGGAATCTTTTTTCTCAATTAGTATTTGAGTGTTTGCAGATTTTTCATTCCATTTATAGCGCTTTTTTGCTTTGATTAATTTCGCTAACTTAATATCGTTACATTCTTTTTTAAGATAGCTTACAATAATATTTTTAGATAATTTACTGTAGTTATTGCTGATGCTTACAGGGCCAAATAAATACTGGTATTTTGGGTTGCTCAAAGTGAATTGTAAAATTCCTTTCCAAAGCAAAAATAAGGGTAATGCTTTCTGTTGATAATCTTTTGTAATGAATGATCTGCCAAGTTCTAAACCAGAAGCCATTATCGGCATAAAGTCTTTTTTTATTTTAAATAGGTTACGAATGTAAAAACCTTTAACACCGTAATTCTTTGTAATCAAATCTCCTAAACCTATTCGATAACATCCAACAATTTTATGCTGATCTTTGTCCCAAATAAATAAGTGTTTATAGTAAACATCATATTTATCCAGGTCAATTGATTTGTTGGTGCCTTCTCCAATATCTCTAAAAGTAATTTCCCTAAGTCTGCCAATCTCTTTGATGACATTCGGTATTTCTTGAAAATTAGCAATGTAAACTTCATAGTTTTTTTCAGTAAGAATTAAATTATGATTTGCAAGGTTTGAAATGTCTTCAAAAATTAAATTTTCAGCAACTGGAGAAATTATTTTAGCTGCTTTCTTTTTTATAGCTAAAAACCCTTTTCGTGTAATGTGTTTTGTTTCAATACTAGCGCCTAGTGCATATGTTCTGGCCCTTAAATATTGCAACATTTTATCGTTTGAGTCAAATGTTTCAAGCTCTTGAAATTTAATGATCTTACCAATTCTAACTTTAATTATATGTCCTTTTTTGTTTAATAATTCTTTAGGTAATTGAGCTGTTCTTAATCGGTTGTTTATTATACCTAATAAATTAAATAGAAAACCATTATTTCCATGAAAGAAAATAGGAAGTACAGGTGTTTGGGATTTTGTTATAATTTTCCCAATTACCGGGCTCCAATCTTTATCTGTAATAATTCTTTTTTTACTTTGAAAAGAAGAAACCTCGCCTGCAGGGAATATTCCAATTGGGTGTCCTTCGTTCAGGTATTGAATCGTTTTTTTTATACCAGAAAGACTGCTGATGTTTTTTAAATCTTCAAATGGATTAACTGGAATAATCTGGTTTTGAATGGCAGGTATTTTTTTTAAAATAAAATTAGCCATTAGTTTAATTTCGGGCCGAACTTCTCCTAAAATTTTTAACATGATTAATCCTTCAATGCCGCCAAAGGGATGATTCGCGATGGCTATAAATGCATCTTCTAATGGAATATTTTTAAGGTCTTGATCTGAAATTGAAATTTTAATATTTAAATATTTTAAAACAGCATCAACAAATTCTAATCCTTCTTTATCTTGATTTTGATCATATAATTGATTTATTTGATCAATTTTCATGAGCTTCATTAATAGGCTAGCTACTCCGTGAATAGGTAGATTGCCTATTTTAATGATTTCTTCTACTGATTTTTGGTTTATAATTTCCAATTTAATTAAGTTGTTAATTTAACCTTAATTTAAATCTTCCATATTAATTTAATATTTTTAGGATGTTAAATAATGGTATGTGGAGAAGATTTTTTAGAGAGTATTTAGGGTATCCTAAAAAAGAGCGAAGGGGCATTAAAGTATTGGTTTTAATAATGTTGATTATTGTTGTTTATAGACTAATAGCAAATCAATTATTATCTTCAGCTTTGGAAATTCCTACTGTTGATATAACTCAACTTTCAGATTCAACTAGTCAGCGGCAATTTCAGAACTTACCAATAGCAATTAGTAAAACCCCTATAGGTATTGATACTGCTAGCATTCAATCTTTATGTAAAATAGGTTTTTCTAAATATCAAGCAACAATAATTAATCACTATTTAAAAAAAGGTGGTATGATTTATAATACGAATGACCTTTCTAAAATCTACAGTATAGATGAAGTGGTTTTGAATTCAACAAAATCGTTAATTATTTATCCCGATAGTGCAATTCGTAATAATGATTTTTTTGCAAAGTCTAATTTTAAGAAAAAGCGAAAAGCCTTATTAGAATTAAATGCAATTGATAGCGCTACTTTAGATTCTATGTATTTTATGAGTTCAAGTTTAAGTGGCAGAATTATTAATTACCGCAATAGATTAGGTGGCTTTTTTGAATTATCACAATTGAAATTGGTATATGGTATGGATTCTATTGTATATGCTAAAATTAGTCCAAACTTATCAGTTGATAGTGCATTGGTTACTCGGGTGTTGATTAACAAAGTAAGTATGGAGCAACTTGCAATACATCCATATATAGGTTATAAGTTAGCCAAAGTGATCAGTAACTATAGACTTCAGCACGGGCCTTTTAAAAGCAAAGTAGAATTAAAAAAAATTATACTCATCAATGAAGAAATATTTCGTAAAATTGAACGATATATTGATGTTAAATGATAGAAGAAAAAATTAAATCGGTAATTCGAAGTGTACCTAATTTCCCTAAAGAAGGAATAGATTTTAAAGATATTTTTCCATTGCTTGCGGATGCGCATTTATACAACGAAATTACAGATGCCTTTTGCGATGCAATCAAAATGTATCAACCAGAAGTGATTGTTGGAATTGAAAGTCGTGGATTTTTATTTGGCATGCTGATAGCTAATAAACTGGGATTACCATTTGTACCTATTCGAAAAAAAGGTAAGCTTCCAGGTCAAACAATTCAGGCATCTTACGATTTAGAGTATGGATCTGCAACGATTGAAGTGCAGACTAATGCAGACCTAGCAAATAAGCGAGTAGTAATTCATGATGATTTATTAGCCACCGGTGGAACCATTGAAGCTGCTGGGAATTTAATGTTACAAATGAATGCCGAAATAGTTGCATTTGCATTTTTAGTCAATTTAAATTTGATTGATTTTCATACAAAACTCAAACCCTATTCGCAAAATATTATTACTTTAGTGAACTATTAATTCCTACCTAGAATTAAAAATAAAATACTTATGAAAAACAACGATCAATTAAATACAGGTTTTGACATGAACCAATCGGAAAGTGTCAAAATGGTTGCAGATATGGCAAGAGATTTTGCCGAAAAACACATACGACCTTATGTTATGGAGTGGGACGAAGCCCAAACTTTTCCAGTTGAAGCCTTAAAAAAAATGGGTGAACTTGGTTTGTTGGGAATGTTGGTGCCTGAAGAATTTGGCGGTGCTGGACTTGGTTACTTTGAATATGCAACTGCCATTCAAGAAATAGCTAAAGTTTGTGGTTCTGTTGGGCTATCAATGGCTGCTCATAATTCATTGTGCACCGGTCATATTATGTATTTCGGCACACAAGCCCAAAAAGAAAAATGGCTTACCAAATTAGCTACAGCAGAATGGATTGGCGCTTGGGGTTTAACAGAAGCCAATACGGGTTCTGATGCTTTAAGAATGACTACTACTGCTGTGCTTGAAGGCGATCACTATGTCATCAATGGCGCAAAAAATTGGATCACCCATGGAAAATCAGGCGATGTAGCTGTTGTAATGGTTCGTACGGGTGAAAAAGGAGATGCTAAAGGAATTAGTGCAATTGTTGTAGAAAGAGGCACTCCGGGCTTTACTGCAGGCAAGAAAGAAAATAAATTAGGCATGCGTGCATCGGAAACAACCGAAATGATTTTTGATAATTGCCGAGTACCTAAAGAGAATTTATTAGGAAATGAAGGCGAAGGGTTTAAACAGGCAATGCAAATTCTAGATGGAGGCCGAATTTCTATCGCTGCATTATCTTTAGGAATTGCTAAAGGTGCTTTTATAGCTGCCACAAATTATGCTAAAGAAAGACACCAGTTTGGACAACCAATTGCAAATTTTCAAGCAATTGGCTTTAAATTAGCTGACATGGCAACTCGAATTGAAGCTGCTGAATTACTTATTATGCAAGCGGCTGATTTGAAAAATAATGGCAAAAAGCTTACCAAAGAGTCGGCGATGGCTAAATATTATGCCTCTGAAGTGGCAGTTGCAGTTGCAAATGATGCGGTTCAAATATTTGGCGGATATGGCTATACCAAAGACTTCCCAGTTGAAAAATACTATCGCGATGCTAAATTGTGCACAATAGGCGAGGGGACCTCAGAAATTCAGAAATTGGTCATTTCAAGGGAAATCTTAAAATAATTAATTAGCTGCTTTTTTTGATTATTGAAAATTAATGATACCTTTGCCGTCCATCCTTTGATGGGGAAAAGAGGTAAATACTATGATCATTATCAACATTAAAGAGAACGAATCTATCGATAAAGCGTTAAAACGCTTCAAGAAGAAATTTGAAAAAACTGGCGTTCTTCGCGAGTTGCGTAGTCGTCAAGCATTCGAGAAACCTTCTATTACTAGAAGAACTACTGTTAAGCGCGCTATCTACAAACAAGGTTTAAATACGGAAGAGTAATTCCTTGTTTATTTCATATAAAAGTTGTATCTTGATTTCATTCAAGGTACAACTTTTTTTTTGATGCTAACCGATCCATTTTTTCAGTACCTCCAATTCGAAAAACGAATAGCAAAGCATACGCTTACTGCTTATAAAAGCGATATAGCGCAATTCCAAGATTATTTAAAATCTGAATATGCAATAGAAGACCAACTAGATGTTTCCCATACTATCATTCGATCATGGGTTGTGTCTCTTATGGAAAAAGGGTTGAATCCTCGGAGTGTCAACAGAAAAATAACTACACTCAAAACATTGTATAAATTTTTAATGCGGGAAGGTTTGCAAACCAAAAATCCGATGTTAAAAATTCAATCACCTAAAACAGCCAAAAGGTTACCCGTTTTTGTAGAAGAAGAAAACATCAATCAACTATTCGATCAGCAAGAGCCAAGTTCAGATTTTGAATTGAATCGTGATCAATTAATATTATTGTTATTGTATAGTACAGGTATTCGACTAGCTGAATTAGTTGGGCTGAAAGTTACAGACATCGATATCAATCAAAAAACCATTAAAGTTTTAGGTAAAAGAAATAAGCAAAGAATTATTCCAATTGGCGCTGAAATTATCGATACCTATCAGGCATACCTTGCTAATTTGTCGTCTCAAGAATTTGAACACCAGTCCAGCCAATTGTTTCGATTGAAAAATGGCAAAGCGATTTATCCGAAAATGGTTTATCGTTTGGTGAATGATAATTTAGCTAGCATAACTACGTTAGATAAAAAAAGCCCTCATGTGTTAAGACATACATTTGCTACGCATTTGTTAAACAATGGAGCAGACCTAAATGCAATCAAAGAATTATTGGGTCATTCGAGTTTAGCAGCTACACAAGTTTATACGCATAACTCAATAGAGAAGCTTAAAAATATTTACAAACAGTCCCATCCAAGGGGTTAAAAAAAAGGAGGAAATATGAAAATTAATGTTCAATCAATTCATTTCGATGCAGATGTTCAATTGTTAGACTTTATTGAAAAGAAAGCCAATAAACTTGGACAATTTTACGATCAAATCATAGACACCGAAGCCATTTTAAGATTAGAAAAATCATCTGAGGATAAGAAGAATAAATTAGTAGAATTTAAAGTAAATATTCCAGGTCAATTGTTATTTGCAAAAGACCATGCTAAATCTTTTGAAGAAGCAGTAGACCTATGTGTAGAGTCTTTAAGGAAACAAATAGTAAAGCATAAAGA
>JBDKFN010000056.1:0-11135 GCA_039798705.1 Bacteroidota bacterium | reverse complement strand
TCCAGAAACGGGAGCGTAAAAATCAACGTTTATATAATCATCCACTTGAACAATGCTACTCATGGTACCTTTGTCTTTGTATCTAATTTTAGTTAAACTATCAATTGGTTGCATGATGTTCTCATATTTAACCAAATTAAATCCCCTTACAATGGCGTCTTGTTTTTCAAGTTCACCAATTTTACCTAAAACAACTTCGTTTTTATCAGGTTGAATATCAAGTACAAACATAGGCTCACCTAAAGCAATTTCTAAGCCTTTTCGTTGCCCGACAGTATAAAAAGGATAACCTTTATGTTGACCAACAACGGTTCCGTCTTGCAATACAAAATTACCTCCCGCAACTTTTTGTGCCAGTCCGGGTACTTTATTATTTAAGAATGCGCGATAATCATTATCTGGTACAAAACAAATTTCGTAACTCTCGCTTTTAGCCGCAAGTTCCACTTGACCCATATCAATGGCCATTTGTTTTATTTCTGATTTATGGAATTTACCCAATGGAAGCATGGTTCTGGCTAGGTTAGCTTGTGAAACGCCCCATAGCACATAACTTTGATCTTTACTTTCATCTTTTCCTTTTGAAATAACTTTACGGTTATTTTCTGTTCGAATATTAGCGTAATGTCCAGTAGCGATAAATTCACAATCGAGGTGATTGGCTCTTTTAATTAATGCTTCCCATTTAATATGAGTATTGCAAAGTACACATGGGTTTGGCGTTCTTCCTGCTAAATATTCTTCTACAAAATTGTCGATGACAAAATTGCCAAACTCTTCTCTGATATCTAAAATATAATGAGGAAATCCATAAGATACAGCTAATGCCCTTGCATCATTGATGGAATCTAAACTGCAACAGCCTGTTTCTTTTGAGCTACTGCCAGAACTAGCATAATCCCAAGTTTTCATGGTTATACCAATCACTTCATAGCCTTGTTCGTGTAACATAACTGCTGCTACCGAACTATCTACACCGCCACTCATGGCTACTAAAACACGACCTAATTTGCTCATAAATTTGTCTGTAAAGATAATCGGATAAAAGTGAAAGCTCGATAAATAAAGCAAAAAATTGAGCGAATTGTTTGATAAAAAGCTAGAAAAAGCTGTTTGAGTACCCGGGACGAGATTCGAACTCGCATACCTTTCGGCGCCACCCCCTCAAGATGGTATGTCTACCAATTTCACCACCCGGGTATTAATAATTTTTCAAAAATAATAAATTATATGAAATGGAAAGCTTCCATTATTTTTTCAATTGGTACTTTTCAATTTTAGCATACAAATGACTGCGTTGCATAGAAAGTTCGTCTGCTGTTTTAGTGACATTCCAATTGTTTTTATTCAATTTATTTTTGATGAATTCGGCTTCCATATAGTCTTTGTAGTCTTGGAAGTTTTCAAATTGATCAAAATTAATCGACTCATTATTGTTTGTTTCTACTGATTGAATTGCAATGTTGTTGGTGATGTCTTTAATACTAATTACACTTCCACCAAGAATAACTAAGCGTTCCACTACGTTATGTAACTCCCTAATATTTCCCGTCCAATTAATTTGTTGTAAATACTGCAAAGCCTCTTTGCTAAAGCTTTTCAGCGGGCAACCATATTCCTCGCAAATCTCTATTAAAAATTGATTGGCTAATAATGGAATGTCTTCTTTTCTTTCGTTTAATGAGGGAACATGAATGAGTATGACACTCAGTCTGTGGTATAAGTCTAATCTGAAATTATTTAATTCAATTTCCTTGAATAAATCTTTATTGGTAGCAGCAATGATACGAACGTTAACTGGAATTTCTTTTTCTCCTCCAACCCTGGTAATTTTATTTTCTTGTAAAGCACGTAGCACTTTTGATTGTGCAGAAGGGCTCATGTCGCCAATTTCATCTAAGAATAAGGTTCCGCCATTGGCTTGTTCAAACTTTCCAATTCGTTGTTTTATAGCAGAGGTAAAAGACCCTTTTTCGTGTCCAAAAAGCTCGCTTTCTATTAGTTCTGCTGGTATTGCAGCACAATTAACTTCAATTAAAGGTCCATTTGCTCTGAGGCTTTTTTCGTGAATCCATTTAGCAACTAATTCTTTTCCCGAACCATTTTCTCCAGTTATTAAAACGCGAGCTTCAGTTGGAGCAACTTTTTCAATGGTTTCGTTAATTTTTAAAATAGGAGAAGAGTTGCCTAAAATATTTCTTGTTTTAGAAACTTTTCTTTTAAGAATTTTTGTTTCAACAATTAAATCAGATTTATCTAAAGCATTGCGAACTGTTATAAGTAAACGATTTAGATCTGGTGGTTTAGCAATAAAATCGTAAGCACCTTTCTTTGTTGCTTCTACTGCGGTGTCTATTGTTCCGTGCCCGCTGATCATAATAAATGGAAGGTCTGGCTTAATCGATTGGCTTAATTGTAAAACTTCTAAGCCATCCATTTTCGGCATTTTGATGTCGCAAAGTACCAAATCAATTTCTTCGCTTTTGATAAGTTCAATGCCCGCTAAGCCATTGTCAGCTTCAATTACAAGGTATTTTTCATACACTAAAATTTCTTTTAATGTACTCCTGATACTTTTTTCATCGTCTATAATTAGAATAGTAGACATCTATAGAAATCGTTTTATACGTTAAATAAAAAAGCAAACTCGTAAGCCGGGTTCTGTTATTTACAATGTTACAACGCTGTAAACTTCTATCATTTATCTAGGATAACAATTGCTCGTTACCTCCATCAACCTACCCATCCCGATTTGGTTTTGCAACCTTGAAGCGAGCCACTTCATGATCGGGACCTATTTGGTCTTTCAACTCCTGAGGTTTACCGCAATATATATTGCTATATAAAGCTGTGAGCTCTTACCTCACATTTTCACCTTTGCCCTTTGCTTGCGCTCCAGGTAGTTTATTTTCTGTGGCACTTGCTGTTCAAATAAATTGACCTTCCCGTTAGGAAGCAGGATGCTCTATGTTGCCCGGACTTTCCTCCGATAATAAATTACCGGCGATAGAACGATTTGCTATTCAAAAATACGATTTATTATCCTAATAAAGTTGCTTTTGTTGCATCAAGAATAGCAAAGGAATCAGCTGTATTAGCTGCTTCAGCGTAAGTTCTCAATACAGGCTCTGTTCCAGAAGGTCTAATCATAACCCAAGTACCGTTGCCTAAGTGGAATTTAAAACCGTCTAAGTCTTCTACCTTTTCAACTTGGTATTTACCAAATGAAGTATATTTTCCGCTTTTACAATTGGCAATAATTTCTTGTTTTTTATCTTCAGCTAAATGTAAGTCATAGCGTTCAAC
The DNA here is from genome assembly GCA_039798705.1 of Bacteroidota bacterium. Classification (GTDB taxonomy): domain Bacteria; phylum Bacteroidota; class Bacteroidia; order Sphingobacteriales; family Sphingobacteriaceae; genus CAIKLP01. The sequence continues at coordinate 7,829 of JBDKFN010000056.1, read as the reverse complement.
CGCAAAACTTCCAACTTCAGCATAAACTTCTTCAATTAATTCGCGTAAAGATTTACCAGTTTTGGCCATGAATTCCCAAATGGTTAATCCAATCCAAATACCATCTCTTTCAGGAATATGTCCTGCAATGGCAATACCGCCAGACTCTTCACCACCAACTAAAAACGGATGGTTGTTTTCTACAATTAATTCGCAGATATATTTAAAGCCAATTTTAGTGGTTTCTTGGCTAACGCTATATTTCACACAAAGCTCTTCGATTTTTTTAGTGCAAGAAAAAGTAGTGATGGCGTGACCATTTTGCTTTTTATATTTCACTAAATAATGAATTAACAATAAAATGATATGATGAGAATCCACAAAGTTTCCTTCGTGGTCATATAGTCCAATACGATCAGCATCGCCATCTGTAGCCAATGCAGAATCAATGTCTCCAGAAATTTTAATTAACTCTGAAAGCTCTGTAAGGTTCTTGTGTATTGGTTCTGGAGCTTGACCATCAAACCCAGGGTTGTGGTCACAATGTAAAAAAGTACAATCTGGTAAAATTCTTCTCATTACATTTTGTCCGGCACCATACATGGCATCATAGGCAAAATTTAACCCTGAATTTTTAATAGCAGCTAAATCAAATGAACTTTCAACATGCTTAAAATAAATTTCTTCCATGTCAACCCATTCAATTAAACCTTGTTTTTCGTAAGCTTCAATGCTTAGTGTTGGTTTATTAAATTGATCTGGTATGAGGTCTTCGATAGTTGATATTACACTAGGAATTGCCGGTCCACCAAAGTTTGCTTTAATCTTGAAACCATTATAGGTAGGAGGGTTGTGGCTAGCAGTAATAATTACACCAGCACTGGTTGCTAATCTTACTGTTGCCAAAGAAATCATTGGCGTAGATACGAATTCGTTATTGGTAATCTTTACCAAAACACCTTCAGATGCCATTACCCTTGCAACCGCATTGATAAATAATTTACCAGCAAATCTACAGTCGTTACCTAAAGTAATACTTGGCTTTTCAAAATTATTTTTCAACCAAATTGCAGTTGCATAAGCAACACGTTCTACATTTTGAACGGTAAAATCTTCTGCAATAATTGCACGCCAACCGTCTGTTCCGAATTTTATTTTATTCATAAATATTAAACAAGATTTCAAAATTAAGTTTTTATTGCTGATTTACCATTAAATTCTAATCCTTTTCTATCCAAATGCATTTTTCATTGTGCTTAACAATGTTTTGTATGTTGATAAAATATCTTTTTAATCAATAAAATTTAGATAATATTTCTATTTTTGCGGCTATTAATAGTAATTTATGAGAGTTTTAAAGTTTGGAGGCACATCAGTAGGAAATCCGGAAAGGATGAAAAACCTACTTCATTTACTAGATTTTTCAACCAATCAATTGGTGGTATTGTCTGCTGTTTCCGGAACAACGAATAGTTTAATACGCATATCTGAAACATTGTTCGAGAAAAAATCTGACGAAGCAAATGAATTGATAGATTTATTGGAAGACAATTACATCGATTTTATTAAGGAATTATTTACTGAACAAAGTTCTTTAAAAAAAGCAGCGCAATTAGTTACCGAACATTTTAATGAAATTCGCTCTTTCACTCAAGATCTTTTCACTTCTTTTGAAGAAAGAATTATTGTAGCAAAAGGTGAGTTGTTGTCAACAGCTTTATTTACTTATTATTTACAAGAGCAAAATATAGCAGCAGTGTTGTTGCCCGCTTTAGATTTTATGAAAATCGATGAGCACCAAGAACCTGACATAGACTACATCAGAAGGAATCTACAACCTTTATTGGCACAGTATCCAGATACAAAAACATTCATAACCCAAGGTTTTATTTGCAGGAATAGTTTTGGCGAAATAGACAATTTAAAAAGGGGAGGAAGTGATTATACCGCATCTTTAATTGGTGCTGCATTGTTAGCCGAAGAAGTGCAAATTTGGACAGACATAGATGGAATGCACAATAACGATCCTAGAATTGTACAAGGAACTCAACCCATCAGAAATTTATCTTTTGATGAAGCAGCAGAGTTAGCCTATTTTGGAGCAAAAATATTGCATCCTCAAAGTGTATTTCCAGCACAAAAATACCAGATACCAGTAAGGTTGTTAAATACCCTAGCACCCAATGCAGAAGGCACTTTGATTAGCAATCAAACCACCGATGCGGCCATTAAATCTATCGCCGCAAAAGATGGTATTACAGCTATCAAAATTCAATCTTCAAGAATGTTACTTGCATATGGTTTTCTAAGAAAAGTGTTTGAAGTATTTGAAAGGTATCAAACACCAATCGATATGATTACCACTTCAGAAGTAGCCGTGTCTTTAACAATTGACGACACTAAAAATCTTTCTAAAATTTTAGCCGACTTAAATGAATTTGGTAATGTTGTGGTAGACACCGATCAAACAATAATTTGTGTAGTTGGAGACTTTTTAGCTAGCAAGTCTGGCTATGCTGCTAGGGTACTGAATGCACTGAAAGATATACCCATTCGCATGATTGCCTATGGAGGTAGTCCAAATAATATTTCCATTTTAGTGAATGCAAATTTGAAAAATGCAGCGCTGAATGCTTTACACCAAGGCTTATTTTTAAACAATCAAGAAAGCTAAAATGGACTTCCGTAATTATCAAGAACAGCTATCAAATATTCAAACGCCATGTTATGTTTATGACATGAATTTGCTCAATCAAACATTAATTGCTTGTAAAAAAGCAGCTGATCAATTTGATTTTAAGGTGCATTATGCATTAAAAGCGAATGTGCAGCCTGCAATTTTAAAGGCGATACAAGCTAAAGGTTTTGGTGCCGATTGTGTAAGTGGAAATGAAGTTAAAACCGCGATCAGTGCAGGGTTTGATGCATCTGAAGTGGTATTTGCTGGTGTTGGTAAAACAGACAAAGAAATCAATTTGGCTTTAGCTGCTGATATTTTTTGTTTCAATGTAGAGTCTTTACAAGAAATTGAAGTGATCAACGAATTAGCGAGTGCACAAAACAAAACAGCTAAAATTGCATTGCGATTAAATCCAAATGTCAATGCGAATACCCATCATTACATCACAACAGGATTAGCAGAAAATAAATTCGGAATTAATTTTTGGGAATTAGAATCGGTAATAGATTTAATCAAAAAATCTGCAAATATTGATTTAATAGGATTGCATTTTCATGTCGGATCGCAAATCAACGACTTACAAGTTTTTAAGAATTTATGTGCGAAAGTAAATGAGTTTATTGCTTGGTTTGATGCTCGACAAATACCGCTCAAAGTATTGAATTTAGGCGGTGGACTTGGTATTGACTACCACCATCCAAAAGAAAATAATTTGGTCAATTTTCAAGCTTATTTTGAACTCTTTCACCAGTTTATTCAACGAAAAGATGGACAAGAAATTCATTTTGAATTGGGTCGATCGTTGGTCGCTTCATCTGGTGCATTACTATCAAGAGTGGTTTATATCAAAGAAGGAATACAAACTAATTTCGCAATTTTAGATGCTGGTATGACAGACTTATTAAGACCAGCATTGTACCAAGCTTTTCATAAAATTGAAAACTTAAGTAAACAACACGAAAGTATTGCTAAAAAATACGATGTAGTTGGACCTATTTGCGAATCTTCTGATTGCTTCGGAAAGGCAGTCGAATTACCTATTACAACAAGAGGAGACCTCATGGTAATTTATTCCACAGGAGCATACGGCGAAGTCATGTCGTCGAATTACAACTTAAGAGAAAAAGCGAATGTATTGTTTTTACAATAGCCTATTTGAAAGCATTTAAGCCAGTAACATCCATACCTGTAATAAGTAAATGAATGTCATGCGTGCCTTCGTAAGTTACCACAGATTCTAAGTTCATCATGTGACGCATGATTGGATATTCACCTGTAATACCCATACCACCTAACATTTGACGTGCTTCTCTAGCACAATTAATAGCAGTTTCCACACTATTTCTTTTAGCCATAGAAATCTGTGCAGCAGTTGCACGATCTTCAGATTTCAATACACCTAATCTCCAATTCATTAATTGCGCTTTCGTGATTTCAGTAATCATTTCAGCTAATTTCTTTTGTTGTAATTGGAAACCGCCAATTGGTCTATCAAATTGAATTCTTTCTTTTGAATATCTTAAAGCAGTATCGTAGCAGTCCATCGCAGCACCAACTGCGCCCCATGCAATACCATATCTCGCTTGGTTTAAGCAACCTAATGGACCTTTCAATCCTTCTACATTTGGTAATATATTTTCTTTAGGAACTTTTACATTATCGAAAACCAATTCACCAGTTGCTGATGCTCTTAAAGACCATTTATTATGTGTTTCGGGAGTGGTAAAACCTTCCATTCCTCTTTCCACAATAATGCCTTTAATTTTTCCTTCTTCATTTTTAGCCCAAACAACTGCAATGTCTGCAAATGGAGAATTTGAAATCCACATTTTTGCTCCATTTAAAATAACATGATCGCCTGCATCTTTGTAATTCGTAGTCATGCCACTTGGATTTGATCCATGGTTTGGTTCAGTTAAACCAAAACATCCCATCATTTCGCCAGTCGCTAATTTTGGTAAATATTTATTGCGTTGTGCTTCGTTTCCGTAAGCATAAATTGGGTACATAACTAAAGAGCCTTGAACAGATGCAGTAGAACGAATTCCCGAATCACCGCGTTCCACTTCTTGCATGATTAAACCATAGGCAATATAATCCATTCCGCCACCACCATATTGTGCAGGAATAGTTGGGCCAAAAGCACCAATTTCACCTAAGCCTTTTAATAAGTGTTTAGGGAATTCTGCTCTTTGCGCATAGTCTTCAATAATCGGACTCACTTCCTTTTTAACAAAATCTCTAACTGCTGCTCTAACCAATTTATGTTCATCGGTTAATAATTCATCTAAGAAATAATAGTCTGGTGATTCAAAAAGATCTGTCTTTGCCATTTGGTGTCGAAATATTTTATAATTTTATCACAAATGTAATAAAAAACTCATTTTTAAAAGCATGTATCATATTAACCTTAAAAACCTCGAATTTTTTGCTTTTCACGGCTATTATCAGGAAGAAAATCTAATTGGTAATAATTTTACAGTAGATATTAAGGTGTCTATTTTAGACGAAATATTCAAACATGAAAATTTGGCTTCCACTATCAATTATGAATTGATTTATGTGATAGTCAAAACTGAAATGAATCAAACACAAAAACTATTAGAAACCGTATTGCAAAATATTGAAAATGCAGTTCGCGCATTATCCATTCACATTTGTGCAATTGAAATTCATTTAACAAAACAACATTTACCAATTGATGGTTTTATAGGTCAAGCAATGGTGAGTTTAACTAAAGAATATGAAAGCTAATTACCATCAAATAAATACAGAAGACCTTGCATTTTTCCAATCAACAGTTGGAAATGAAATGGTATTGTTGAGTACAGAAGCAAAAGAAAATTATGGTCATGATGAAACAGAAGATTTAGTTTTTCATCCAGATGTGATCTTAAAACCAAATACTGCCGATCAAATTGCAAGTATTTTAAAACATTGCAATGCGCGTCAAATACCTGTAACCACAAGGGCAGGAGGAACAGGTTTAAGCGGTGGAGCATTGCCCGTTTTTGGGGGTGTATTGTTATCTATGGAAAGGTTCAATCGACTAATTGAAATAGATGAAAGAAATTTGCAAGCAACCGTTGAGCCTGGAATGATTACTCAGGTATTTATGGATTTGGTAAATGAAAAAGGCCTGATGTATCCGGTTGATCCTTCGAGTAAAGGTTCGTGCATGTTGGGAGGCAATTTGGCTGAATCTTCTGGCGGACCGAGGGCGGTTAAATACGGAACGGTGAGGGATTATGTGTTGAATATGGAAATTGTTTTACCGAACGGTGAAATTATCTGGACGGGTTCCAATACGTTGAAATATTCTGCTGGATATAATTTAACGCATTTGATGATTGGATCGGAGGGAACATTAGCGGTAATCACTAAAATTGTATTTAAATTAATTCCTCAGCCCAAACATAATTTATTGTTATTGGCTTCTTTTCCTAGCGAAGAACTAGCCTGTGATGCGGTTTCGGCTATTTTTAGAGATGGCAATAATCCTTCAGCTGTTGAATTTATGGAAAAGGATGGCGTCGATTGGGTGATTAAATACGAACATTTAAGTTTACAATTGAACGCAAACGCGAAAGCTTTTTTACTCATTGAAGTAGATGGTAACGATTTAGATTTACTCATGAACGATTGTGAAAAAATCTCCAATGTATTGATGCAATTTCAATCGGAAGATATTTTGTTTGCTGATTCTGCGCAACAAAAAGAAGAGTTTTGGAGAATGAGAAGAAATATGGCCTTATCTGTAAAAGCAAATTCTGTATATAAAGAAGAAGATACCGTCGTGCCTCGTGCCGAATTAGCTAAATTATTGAAAGGTGTTAAATCTATTGGAGAAAAATATGGATTTCAATCGGTTTGTTACGGGCATGCAGGAGATGGAAATTTGCATATCAATATCATCCGAGGTGATTTGAATGAACAACAGTGGCATGTAGAATTAAAAAACGGCATTCGTGAAATATTCGAATTGACGGTTGCATTAGGTGGCACATTGTCTGGAGAGCACGGTATTGGCTATGTTCAGAAAGAATACATGGATATTAAATATCCGGTAGCTCACCTAAATTTAATGAAAGGAATTAAGTCTGTTTTTGATCCTAATAACATCTTAAATCCAGGTAAAATTTTCGCTTAATATTATTTTATGAAGAATTTTAGAAAGACAATATTTATCAATTTATTCTTTATTTTGATATCAGGAAGTGCATTTTCGCAATCATCTTTTAATTGGGATAAGTTAATTTTTGGCGGAAATTTTGGATTAGGAATTACTTCAAATGAAAGTGCAGCATTGTTATCTCCAACCGTTGGTTATCGATTCACCGACCAATTGGAATTAGGAACAGGTGTTATCTATCAATATTATCGCCTAAAAATTCCAACTGTTAATTATCAATCGGATAATTACGGAGCAAAAATTTATACTAATTACCTTATATCGGAAACAGTTTTAGCCCATGTCGAATATGAATGGTTGAATTTAGCTGTACCTAGTTATGATTTTGTAACTGGAAGATACCTTGGAAATAAACGAGCAAATATTGGTAGTCTATTCGTTGGAGGTGGCTTCAGGCAAGGCTTTGGGCGCAAGTCGGTAATGGACATCATGCTGCTTTATAACCTTACCGAAGGGCCAAATACGCCATATGCTAATCCAGTAATTAGGGTTGGATTTGGTTTAGGAATTTAATTAAGCACGCATATTTATATACTGCAATGGAAGCTCCGATGGAAAGTTTCTCATCAAAGAAATTACCGCTTGTAAGTCGTCAATTTTCTTCGAACTAACCCTTAATTGATCGTTCATAATCGAAGTTTCAACTTTGATTTTACTATCCTTAATTTCCTTAATTAGCTTTTTTGCGGTCTCTTTATCGATTCCTTCCTTCACTTTTATTTCTTTTTTCAACATACTTCCGGAAGTAATTACGTCTGCAGAAAGGTCTAAACATTTAGGGTCAATTTGTTGTTTCATAACCCTAGTAATAATCACATCAGAAATTGCTTTTATTCGCATTTCATTTTCCGTTGTAACCATTATGTTATTTGACTTTTTATCCAATTCGATAGTGGTTGCGGAACCACTAAAATCATAGCGATTTAGGATCTCTTTTTTGGCGTTGTTAATGGCATTATCTAGTAGTTGTAACTCTAC
>JBDKFN010000055.1:0-11176 GCA_039798705.1 Bacteroidota bacterium | reverse complement strand
AAATTATAGTGATTTATGTATTTTTGTAACATAAAATCTAAAAAAGCCTAAAATTATGCCTCAAACAAGATTCAAAGCACTCGAAACAGTTTTAAACAGAACAGCAGTGGCAGTTAACCCTCCATCTACTAAGATTTCAGATTTTTATGCAGTCAATGTGTTTGACAAAGTAAAAATGAAAAATTATTTGTCTAAAGAATCCTATCAATCAGTGATTGAAAACATTGAAAATGGTACGGCAATTGACAGAATCACTGCCGAAAACATTGCAACTGCAATGAAAATTTGGGCAATGGAGAAAGGTGCAACTCATTATACACATTGGTTTCAACCATTAACCGGTAGTACTGCTGAAAAACACGATTCGTTTTTTGAGCCAAGTTCTGATGGTCGTTCTATAGAGAAATTTTCAGGAGATGCTTTAGTTCAACAAGAACCAGATGCATCGTCGTTCCCAAATGGTGGTATCAGAAACACTTTCGAAGCAAGAGGTTATACCGCTTGGGATCCTTCATCTCCAGCATTTATTATGGAATCTACATCAGGAAACACTTTGTGTATTCCTACCGTATTTGTTTCATATACTGGCGAGGCATTAGACTACAAGGCTCCCCTATTAAAAGCATTGCATTCATTAGATAAAGCAGCAGTTGATGTTTGCCAATATTTTGATAAAAACATTACCAAAATTTCTGCTTCATTAGGTATTGAACAAGAATACTTCTTAGTAGACTTAGCGCTTTACAATGCTAGACCAGACTTAATGATGACTGGCAGAACCTTGTTCGGACACATGTCTGCAAAAGGCCAACAATTAGAAGATCATTATTTTGGTTCAATTCCTGAAAGAGTTTTAACCTTTATGATTGATTTCGAAACGGAAGCAATTAAATTAGGTATTCCTTTAAAAACAAGACACAACGAAGTGGCTCCAAATCAATTCGAATGTGCTCCTATTTATGAAGAAATTAATTTAGCCATAGACCACAATCAATTATTGATGGACTTAATGGATAAAATTGCGCGTAAACATGGCTTCAAAGTTTTATTACATGAAAAACCTTATGCTGGCGTAAATGGTTCTGGTAAACATAACAATTGGTCTATCATTACTAATACAGGTAAGAACTTATTGGCTCCGAGTAAAACGCCTAAAAATAATTTGATGTTCTTGACATTTTTCGTCAATACAATTAAAGCGGTTTACGAACATGCAGATTTATTAAGAGCAAGTATTGCTTCAATTAACAATGACCATAGATTAGGCGCAAACGAAGCTCCACCGGCTATTATATCCGTTTTCTTAGGCTCACAATTAGATGAAGTTCTAAACGAAATTGAAACGTCTAAAATCAATAAGAAAGCAGATACTAACAATGCAATGTGGTTAGGAATTCCTAAAATTCCTCAAATTTTATTAGACAATACCGACAGAAATAGAACTTCACCTTTTGCCTTTACTGGTAATAAATTTGAATTCAGAGCAGTTGGTTCATCTGCCAATTCTTCTGCCGCAATGACCGTATTAAATACCATTGTTGCAGCTCAATTAACAGAGTTCAAAAAAGAAGTAGATGCATTAATTGATAAAGGCGAGAAAAAAGACATCGCTTTAATTACTGTAATCAAAAAATACATTAAAGATTCAAAAAGTATTCGTTTTGAAGGAAATGGATATAGTTCGGATTGGGAAAAAGAAGCAGCGAAAAGAGGATTGTCAAACATCAAAACAACTCCAAAAGCTTTAGATGCTTATGTTTCTAAAAAAACTACAGATCTATTTGTTAAAAATGGTGTTTTCAACGAGAGAGAATTACATGCTAGACATGACATCATGTTGGAAAACTACATGAAAAAGATGCAAATTGAGTCTCGAATTGTAGGAGAATTAGTTACAAGTACCATTATTCCAGCTGCTGTAGCATACCAAAATACGTTAATTGAGAACGTAAAAGGTTTAAAGGACTTAGGAATGCCTAAAAATACATTTGAAGGTCAATTATCACTTATTAAACAAATCTCAGAGCATTTATTAGCGATTAAAACCTCGGTTGATAGCATGATTGAAGAGCGTAAAAAAGCTAATGTGATAACAGATGCAAGGAAAATTGCCATTGCATATGACGAAAAGGTAAAAAGCTATTTTGAGCCTATTCGCTACCATGTGGATAAATTAGAATTGATCATTGGAGACGGTTTCTGGCCACTTCCAAAATTCAGAGAACTCTTGTTTATCAAGTAATTAGCACAAAAACTAAAAACCCATCAAAATTTTGATGGGTTTTTTTATATATAATGCGATTTAGCATTTAGGTTTATCTTGAAAATAATTTATATTTGGTACTTAGACCAAATCATCAGTTTTACCAAGGTTTAATAAAAAATAAAATTCAATACGAAATGAAATTAATTCAGAACATCTGTTTAGCCTTTTTGACCGGATCAATTATTATTTTATCTTCTTGTGGTGCACAAAAACCAAGTGTAATTGCAGCAGAAAAAGCTTACAATGCAGAAAAATATTTTATTGCTGCCGATTTGTATAAAAAAGCAATTCCAACTATTAGAAATAAGAAAACGAAAGCTGAATTAATTTACAAAGTAGCTGAATCTTATCGTCAGATTAACAACACCAAACAATCTTCTATTTGGTATGAAAAAGCAGTTGCTGCTGGATATGAAGGAGCAGATGTTTATTTAAACTTAGCTAATGCTTATAAATTCCAAGATAGATTAAAAGATGCAATAGCAACTTACAAAGAATATTTATCTCAGAAACCCGGAGATTCATTGGCTTTGCTAGGAATAGAAAACTGTAACCTAGCTTTAAAATGGAAAGAAAAAGCAACTTGGTTTGATGTATTTAACGAAGGTGCAATCAATACTAAAGATGTAGAATACGCTCCTAGTTTTTATGGTAAAGGAATTATTTTTACTTCAAACAGAGGAAAAGTAAAAGGTAAAAACTACTACGAAAGAACTGGTAAAAACTTTGAAAATATATTTGCAGCGGCTACCACCGGTAAAAACCGTTGGTCAAGAGTTGATCCATTAAACAAAGCAATTAATTCTGACTTCAATGAAGGTGTTACCAGCTTTGATAACAATAACCGAATTCTTTATTATACTCAATGTAACGGAAATAAAGGAAAAGAAATTGGTTGTACGATTTTACAAACACAAAACGAAGGAAACACTTGGACAGAACCAAAACCAGTAGAAATACCTAATCCAGACTCTATGTTAATTGCTCATCCAAGTATTAATGCAGATGGAACAAGAATTTATTTTACATCAGTATTTAAAGGTGGATTAGGCGGAAAAGATATTTGGTATTCAGAAAAACAAGGAACTACTTGGGGAGCACCTGTTAATGCTGGACCAAAAATTAACACTGCAGGCGACGAAGAGTTTCCATTCATTCACCCATCAGGTACTTTATATTTTGCTTCAAACGGACATAAAGGAATTGGTGGATTTGACGTATTCTTCTGCGATTGGGAAGAAGGTGATTGGACGGACGCAACCAACTTAAAATCTCCTATCAATTCAACTGGTGATGACTTTGGTTTTATTTTAGATGAAAACAAAGAAACCGGATACATTAGTTCTAATCGTTTTGGAGGAAAAGGTGAAGACGATATTTATTCTGTAATTGCAATTCCATTGGTATTTAATGCATATGGTAAAGCAGTGAATAACGCGTCAGGCAAATCTTTTGCAGGAGTTAAAATCAATATCATTGGTAGCGATGGTTCAACGCAAACAGCTGTTACAGACCCTGCAGGTAAATATAAATTTGTTTTAAAGAAAGATGTTAATTACCAATTAAGCGCTTCTAAATACCGTTTCTTTGGTGATGTTGCAGAAACTTCAACATATGGTTTAAAAGAATCTAAAGATTTTGAATTGAACTTTAAATTGAATCCTATTCCATTGAAAGAAATTGTTATCAAAGGAATTTTATACGATTTAGCAAGTGCTGATTTGAAACCAGAATCAATTGTACGATTAGATTCTATTATAAAAACACTTTCAGATAACCCTACATTTGTAATTGAAATCGCATCACATACCGACTCTAGAGCGGATTCAACTTATAATAATGAATTATCTCAACGCAGAGCACAATCTGTTGTAAATTATTTAGTATCAAAAGGTATTGAATCGGATAGATTGAAACCAAAAGGTTACGGTGAATCTAAGTTATTAAATGAGTGTAAAGATGGTGTAACATGCCCTGAAGAAATGCATGCACTTAACCGTCGTACTTCATTCTCTATTATTTCTGAAGATTATGTACCTAAAGAAGCACCAAAATTACCAGATGCTGGTAAAAAAGTTGCTCCTAAAGCTGGTTCGGCAAAAGGTATTGCTCCTGCTAATACTACTCCAGCTAAAACAGCTGCACCGGCAGTAGCACCTGCAACTGCACCTGCAACAACTAATACTAAGCCAGCTGCTACAACACCTGCTGCTGTTACTTCTCCTGTTGTTACACCTGCTAAAACACCTGCAACAACAGTTCCAGTAAGAAAGAAACCATAATCATCCTTAAAAAAAACCATAATCAAAGGACAAATAATTATATTTGTCCTTTGTTATTTTATGAGCAACCAAAGATATAACCAACGTGGTGTAAGTGCCTCCAAAGAAGATGTCCATTTAGCAATTAGTAAAATTGACAAAGGAATTTATCCGCAAGCGTTTTGTAAAATCATTCCAGATATTTTGGGAATGGATGCAGATTACTGCAATATTATGCATGCAGATGGCGCGGGCACAAAGTCTTCGTTGGCTTATGCATATTGGAAAGAAACAGGCGACTTAAGCGTTTGGAAAGGTATTGCGCAGGATGCAATTATCATGAATACCGACGATTTATTATGCGTTGGTGCAGTAGATCATATTTTACTTTCTTCTACCATCGGTAGAAATAAAAACTTAATTCCAGGTGAAGTTATTGCTGCAATTATAAATGGTACTGAAGAAGTACTGGCTGATTTACGTGCACATGGCATAGAAATTTACTCTACAGGAGGCGAAACAGCCGATGTAGGCGATATAGTTCGAACAATCATAGTAGATTCAACTGTAACGTGCAGAATGCCTAGGGCGCAAGTTATTTCTAACCATCAAATTAAAGCTGGAAATGTAATTGTAGGTTTGGCTTCTTATGGCCAAGCGAGCTACGAAACAGCTTATAATGGTGGTATGGGGAGCAATGGATTAACCTCTGCTCGTCATGATGTTTTCAATAAATCAATAGCAGAAAAATATCCGGAAACATACGACCCAGCAGTACCTTACGATTTAGTTTTTTCTGGGGGAATGAAATTAACAGATGAAATTGAAATTGAAAATTTCGGAAAAATTACAGCTGGAAAATTAGTCTTATCTCCTACTCGCACATACGCTCCTATTATTAAAAAAATATTGGCGCAATTTCCAAATCAAATTGATGGAATGGTGCATTGTAGCGGAGGCGGACAAACCAAAGTATTACATTTTGTAGACAAAGTACATATTATAAAAGATAATTTATTTCCAATACCACCATTATTTAAATTGATTCAAGAACAATCTGGCACAGCATTTCAAGAGATGTACCAGGTATTTAATATGGGACACCGTATGGAATTATATGTTGATGAATCTATTGCACAAAGTATCATAGCTATTGCTCAATCATTTAATGTGGATGCCCAAATTGTTGGACGTGTGGAGCAATCAGAAACGAAACAACTAACCATTCAATCTGAATTCGGAACTTTCAATTATTAATTTTTTGATATAAAAAAAGAGGATGGTAAAATTTTACCATCCCCTTTTTTATTGGTTAGTATTGGTTTATTTAACCAAAGTCATTTCGTTGATTAAATTAGTTGCACCTGCATATTTATCTACAATAAATAAGATGTAACGAATATCTGCAACAATGGTGCGTTTAAAGTTTTTATCAAAAACTAAATCGCCTGTCATTGCTTCCCAGTTACCATCATATGCTGCTCCAATTAATTCTCCATTGGCATTCATTACAGGACTTCCTGAGTTTCCGCCGGTAATGTCATTGTCTGTTAAAAATGAAACGGGTAATTCTCCTTTTTCATTTACATACATTCCAAAATCTTTTTGTTTTAATTGCGCTACTAATTTTACTGGTAAAACAAATTCTTCATCTGCTGGATTGTACTTTTCTAATAAACCCCTTTCAGTTGTATAGTAATTATATACCACAGCATCTTTAGCAGTATATCCAGCAACCTTACCGTAAGTAACCCTCATCGTTGAGTTTGCATCAGGATAAACCAACTTCGTTGGATCCATCGCTAATAATCCAGCTATATACGCCTTCTTTTCTTTCGCTAAACTCGCATTGATTGTTGTAACGGTGTTTACATATGTATTTCTAAAATCTAACATTTTATTGATGTATTGCACCAATAAATCTGCTTGATACGCTTTTGCTGTTGGGTTAGCAAGGAAAGCTGTTGCACGTGCTTTATCTGTAAATATAGAACGTTTAAATAGCACTGCAGCAAATTTTTCGAAAGATTCAGCAGCAGTTTTTGCTTTATACTTTTTGATGATTTCTGCTAATACTGGTGGTTGTTGATCTGCAGGAATATCTTCGTAATAAATCGTTAATAAAGCTGCAAATATTTTTTGATCTGTTTCAGGAACATAATCTTTGTATTGCCCATCTAAGTTACCTTTTAGCTTTTGAACTAATTTATTTACTGCTGCGGTATCTACAGGAGTTTTAATTAATAAATCGCCTAAAGATTTATAAGAATTTGCTAATTGCACACTCACAGTTGATAAACCTGCAGTTGACAAATACAATCCCCTAACTACATAAGGTTTATAATCGTTGTATAATTGGTCAACATTTGTCATCACATTTGGATACGCAGATTTTAAATCTTCTGATGAATTAGCATAAGCAGTAAATTGTTTTTCTAATGTTTGCTTACCAGAAATTACATTTAATTTTTTCAAGCCTTCATTTTGACCGATATAGTATTTCCATGAATTAGCCAATGAAGCATAATTAGCTGCTAATTTAATTCTTACAGCAAGGTCTTTGTCCATGTCTGCTTTCATTAAAGCTAATTTTTTACCATTTAATTTTATCAAAGCAGGATTAACTAAGTCTACTGCATTTTGTAATTCACGAGAAAAAGCATAACGATTGGTTCTACCTGGGTAACCCATGATCATTGCATAGTCACCTTCTTTATAACCTTTCAAAGAAATGCTTAAATGTTTTTTAGGTTGATAAGGGACGTTGTCTTTAGAGTAAGCAGCTGGTTTACCATCTTTGCTCATGTAAACACGGAACATTGAAAAGTCTCCAGTATGACGTGGCCACATCCAGTTGTCTGTGTCACCTCCAAACTTACCAACTGATTCTGGTGGCGCACCTACCAAACGAACATCTCTGTAACGCTCGTAAACAAACATTAAATATTGATTGGCACCAAAAACATCTTTGATATCTGCTTCATAGATTGTTCCTTTAGTTGCTTCAGCTGTAATAGATTTGATAGCATCTTTTAATTTAGCTTCTTTTTCTGCGTCTGAAACACCTTTAGTTGCTTGTAATATTTTTTCAGTTACATCTTCCATTCTTACTAGAAAAGAAGCAACAATAGCAGGTGCTTTTAATTCTTCTTCTTTAGATTTTGCCCAAAAACCATCTGTTAAATAATCGTGTTCTACTGAACTATTATATTGAATACTTGAATAACCACAATGGTGGTTCGTCAACATCAAACCTTCTTTAGAAATCATTTCACCAGTACAAAAACCCATCGATACAATGGCGTCTTTTAAGCTTGAATGGTTTACGTTGTAAATATCATCGGCTGTTAACTTGAAACCGATTTTTTTCATCTCATCATAGTTTTTATTGATGAGCATTGGCAGCCACATACCTTCATCTGGTGTGGTATTCGCCTTTGATCCAAATGCAACCAACACCAAAGTGAAGGCTAGCACCATACTTTTCATTCTTTTCATAAAATAGTTTAAAATTATATGCTACGAAACTATGAAAAATACCATCATTCTGAAAGTATCGTTGTTAAGGAATAAATCCTATTTTTGAATATCTAAAACGAATGATAAATGAAGCGAATAATTTTCATAAACATGCTATTAATGAGCAATTTGGCATTATTTTCACAAGAAAAAAATACAATTGCACAGGAAAAAATTCAACAAATTACCCTATTTAGATCCCAAGCTGAAATCAAAAGTATTGTTGAAATTAACCTAAATGCGGGTTCAAATACCGTAATAATTGATAATTTACCTAAATCAATCATCAAAAACAGCATACAAGTTAGTACCGCTACTGGTATTAGAATTATTCAAATTTCACCTATTTCAGATTATAAAAGAGGAATTGAACAAACAGTTGCCGGTCAAAAGTTAAATGATTCCCTTATCTTTTATCAAGATCTACTTAATACATTTAATACCAAAAAATTTACCCTTCAGGAAGAATTGGAAATTCTATTAGCCAATAAAAACTTAACTAATAAAACAGATATCGCTGGAGAAATTGAAGATTTAACGGCAATTTATAGAACACGAATTCCAAGTATAAAAGAAGATATTTATCGAATTGATAAAAAAATTAAAACCATTAATTCAAGCATATCCCAAATAGAAAAATCATTGAATGATTTAAGCATTGCGACTGATTTTTGTTCATTGAAAATTACATTAGCTGCAAATGAAAATGGTGTAAAAAATATTATGCTTAACTACCTTGTGGAAAATGCAGGCTGGAACCCTATCTATGATTTGAGAGTAAACAATATCTCCTCACCTATTTTATTACAACAAAAAGCCAGTGTTTTTCAAAACACAGGCATAGATTGGGAACAAGTTAAAATTACATTGTCAACAGGAAACCCAACAGATAATGGCATTCTTCCTAATTTGAATCCTTTATTTAGCGACCTGATTTACTATAATATTAAGAGCTTGGATATGATTGCTGAAAAATCTGCAATGCCAATGTTAGCGCAATCTGCAGCGATTCAATTTCAAGAAAATCAATTAGCCAATATTTATAAAATTAATGCATTAACAAGTATTGCTTCTTCTCAAGAAGCTAAAGTAATTGAGATAAAATCTGATACCGTTTCTGCATTTTATCAATACAAGTCTATACCAAAATTAGATCCAAATGCTTATTTAATTGCACGTATTCCAAATTGGAATAATTTAAATTTACTGCCTGGAAATGCAAGTGTTTATGTTGAGGGGGCTTTTGTAGGCGAGACATATTTCAATACTTTACAAATGGATGATACCTTACAAGTTTCGCTGGGTAAGGATCAAAATATTTTAGTTGAAAGAGAAAAGGTAAAAGAATTTAATTCAACGAAACTTTTAACCGGTTATAGAACTGCCAATTTAAATTTCAACATTCGCATTAAAAACAATAAAAATATTCCAATTAATTTAACCATTGAAGACCAAGCTCCAATTAGCAAAAACAAATCAATTGAAGTTAAACTTCATAGCTCGGATGGCACATTTGACTCAGAGACTGGAAAGTTAAACTGGAAATTTAATTTAACTCCGCAAGCACTCAAATCGATTAGTTTTGGATATGAGGTGAAATACCCTAAAAATAAAATGATTTCGGGTTTGGAATAATTCGCAAAGCATTATCATTTTATCTTCAAAATAGCTACTTTTGTTCAATCATTTAAAGAAAAAAATATACATATGAATTATGATGTAATTGTTATAGGAAGCGGACCAGGTGGTTATGTAACTGCCATTAGAGCTTCACAATTAGGTTTAAAAACTGCCGTAATTGAAAAAGAAAATTTAGGTGGTGTTTGCTTAAATTGGGGATGTATCCCAACTAAAGCATTAATTAAAAGTGCTCAAGTATTCGAATATATCAACCATGCAAATGATTATGGAATCAATGTAAGTGGTGCCAGTGCTGACTTCAATGCTGTAATTAAAAGAAGCAGAGATGTGGCCGATGGAATGAGTAAAGGCATTCAATTTTTAATGAAAAAAAATAAAATTGATGTTATTGAAGGAACAGGCGTAATTAAAAAAGGTGGCATTGTAGAAGTAACTGCCGCCGATGGAAAGAAAACCAATTATACAGCAAAACATACCATTTTAGCAACTGGATCTAGGTCTAGGGAATTGCCTAACTTAAAACAAGACGGTAAAAAAGTAATTGGATATCGCCAAGCAATGACGCTTCCAACACAACCAAAATCTATGGTAATTGTTGGTTCTGGCGCTATAGGATGTGAGTTTGCATATGTTTATAATGCAATGGGTACAAAAGTAACCATCGTAGAATTTTTAGATAACATTGTTCCTTTAGAGGATGAGGATGTTTCTAAAAACTTAGCTAGGTCTTTCAAAAAGTCTGGCATCAATATTATGACAGGCTCTGCAGTTGAATCGGTTGATACAAGTGCTGCACTTTGCAAGGTTTCTGTTAAAACAGCCAAAGGAATTGAAATTATTGAAGCAGAAGTTGTTTTATCTGCTGTAGGTATTACCGCAAACATTGAAAATATTGGTTTAGAAGAATGTGGCGTAAAAACTGATAAAGGAAAAGTATTAGTTGATGAATTTTACAGAACAAATATACCAGGCATTTATGCAATTGGCGATATTGTTCCGGGCCAAGCCCTTGCTCACGTTGCTTCTGCAGAAGGTATTATTTGTGTAGAAAAAATTGCAGGTAAAAAAGTGGAGGCATTAAATTACAATAACATACCAGGTTGTACTTATTGTAACCCTGAAGTTGCTTCTGTCGGTATGACTGAAAAAGCAGCAAAGGCAGCAGGTTATGAAGTGAAAGTTGGAAAATTTCCATTCTCAGCTTCTGGAAAAGCAAGTGCATCTGGTGCAAAAGATGGATTTGTTAAATTAGTATTTGATGCAAAATATGGCGAGTTATTAGGCTGCCATATGATAGGTTCTAATGTTACAGAAATGATTGCGGAAGCCGTTGTTGCTAGAAAATTAGAAATTACTGGTCATGAATTAATCAAAACGGTTCACCCTCACCCTACCATGTCTGAAGCGATTATGGAAGCTGCGGCTGATGCATATGGAGAAGTAATCCACATGTAATAAATAACATTTAAAAAAAGCGCCATTATTTACT
>JBDKFN010000054.1:0-11196 GCA_039798705.1 Bacteroidota bacterium | reverse complement strand
TTGAAAATGCAAATCAACCCTTCCTTTGATTTAGCGTTTTTTGTTTCAGAAATCAATGCACTAGCCAAAAAAAATGAAATTGAAAGTGATGCAAGAATTCGGTTTTCTGTTTTCAGATCTGACGGTGGTTTGTATACACCTGAAGTTAATAAACCCCTTTATTTAATAGAGATTCAGCCCATAACAGAAAGGGGCTATCAATGGAATAAAAAGGGTTTAATTATTGATATTTATTCCGAAACAAGAAAAGATTTTGGTTACCTCTCAAAATATAAAACAAATAATAGTTTGCCATATGTTTTAGCAGGAATTGCAGCTCAGCAATTAGCCGTAGATACTTGTATTTTGTTGAATACCCAAGGCGATATTGTAGAATCAACCAGTAGCAATTTGTTTTTTGTAAAAGACAATATGTTATTTACACCAGCAATTCAAGATGGGTGTATAGACGGTGTAATGCGAAAAAACGTAATTAGGATTGCAAATAAACTTGGAATAAAAGTGTATGAAAATAAAGTTCCATTGCAATCTTTGGCCATTGCAGATGAAATATTTTTAACGAATAGTAGTCTAGGAATACAGTGGGTCGTGGGTTACAGAGGTAAAAGATATTTCAGTAGGGTAGCCAGGTTAATCTTTGATGAATTACAAAAAAAGTAATTATTGCATTCTCCATCCTCTTAAAAATTCCTCAATACGCATTCTTTTTTTACCTTCTAATTGTAGGTCGTTCAAATACACCCAAGCATCTTTACTGGCAAATCTTAAATAAGTTTTACCATCGGTTTCAAAGTCGCCTGCTATTAATTGATGCGTTTCGTTCACAATTGTGGCTTCGTATATTTTTAAATTCAAACCGTTCAAAAGGCTGTAGGCAGCAGGATAGGGGCTTAATCCTTTAATTTTTGCTGTAATAGCAGCTGCAGGTAAGTTCCAATCAATGAGGCAATCTTGTTTGAATATTTTAGGTGCATGTTTTATGTCAGTCAAACTCAAATTGTTTTGATTTAAAATTTGTTCTTGACTGATACTAGGCGCAGTATTTGTTTCAATGCTTTTCCAAGTTTTCACTACCAAATGTGCGCCAATCTCCATCAGTTTGTCATGCATAGATCCAGCTGTATCATTTGCTTCGATATTTATTTTTTCTTGGTAAATAATATCACCTGTATCAATTTGGTGTTTTAAAAAGAAAGTAGTTACGCCCGTTTCTTTTTCAGCATTGATGATGGCCCAATTAATTGGAGCGGCACCTCTATATTGTGGTAGTAATGAACCATGAAGGTTAAAAGTCCCTAAAGTAGGCATTTGCCATACTTCAATGGGTAACATTCTAAATGCAACAATAATAAATAAGTCTGCATTGAATGATTGAAGTGTGTCAAGGAATGCAGGTTCTTTTAAATTGGTTGGTTGTAAAATCGGAATTTCAAGCGTCTTCGCATATTGTTTGACAGCAGATTCAGCAATTTGCTGACCTCTACCTGCAGGTTTATCCGCAGTAGTAACTATCGCTACAACATTAGCACCTGCAGCAATCAACTCTTTTAATGGAGCAACTGCAAAAGCAGGTGTTCCCATATATACAATCCTCATCTTATCCATTTAATATGCTGCTAATTTAAGGATATAGTAAGTATTTAGCCCTAACTTTTTCGAAATTTTCTAAGTTGGATTTCCAACTATGTCTGATTGAACAAATTGATTTTCCAGCAATGATCTGTTCTTTTAGTATAGTGTTTCCTGCTAATTTATTGAAAAATGAATTGAAAAAACTTTCCTTGTTGGGGTATTGCGCATACATTTCTATTATCCATTCAATGTTTAATTTACCTTTTTTCAATATTTTATTGGCTTCAAAATCTGCTAAATTAATACCATAACAAGTTTGATTTAAATAAGGTGGATTCATACTCATTCCTGCTATTGCAATTGGGGTAAATTGATCGGTATATTTATTTGCCAATAGCGGATGACCAAACTGCTTAAAAGGGCTGTAGGTGCCTCTTCCAACGCTTATCACTGTTCCTTCGAACAAACATAAGGAAGGATAAAAAACGATGGCTGAATTATCTGTTAAATTTGGAGAGGGTTTATTTGGTAAAGTGTAAAATGAAGCATGCGTATAAGCTGCTGTTGGAATAACTTTTAAATCACATTTAACACGATTACTCAACCAATTTTCGCCATTAATCATGAGCGCATATTCGCCAATTGTCATTCCATATACAATTGGAACTGGGTGTAAACCAACAAAAGATTTACAAGTTGTTGTATCTAAAACCGGTCCGTCAATATAACTCCCATTGGGGTTTGGTCTGTCTAAAACCATTAATGGTACTGCGTTTTCGGCGCAGGCTTCCATTACATAATGAAGTGTAGATAAATAAGTGTAAAATCTAACACCAACATCTTGTATGTCAAAAATAACGATGTCGCAATTATTTAAATCCGCTTTATTTGGTTTCTTATGATTTCCATAAAGTGAAATAATTGAAATGCCAGTTAATGAATCTATGCTAGACGGAACATCATTTCCAGCATCGACATCACCTCTGAAACCATGCTCAGGTGCAAATATTTTTTCAATGTGAATGCCTAATTTAAGTAAAGAATCAACCAGGTGTTTGTTGTAAATGGTTGATGTTTGATTGACTACCAAAGCAACTTTTAGGTTTTGAATTGCAGGAACATACAAATGGGTCAAATGTGCCGCAGGTATAGGTTTTGCAGGCTTATTTGCAGCAAAAGATACCACCTGAATGCTTAAAAATAATAGGAAAGTAATGATATGCTTTAATTTCATCTGCGATACATTTATAAATGGCTTTGTTACGAATTAACAAAAAAACTCTTAATAGTAGCAGAAGATTTTTAAATTAGCATTAAAATAACCCAATGAATTTCGAGCATTTCATCGCAAAACGAATTAGTTTTCAATCTAAAAGATCATTCTCTAAAATGATTGTTCGAATTGCGATTACGGGTATTGCATTGGGAATAGCTGTAATGATTTTGTCATTAGCAGTAATCAGGGGCTTTAAATCAACCATTCAGCAAAAGCTAAGTAATTTTGCCGGTGATATACAAATCACTAAACTACAATTAGCAAATAACCCTGAAAATAGTTTTATATATCAATCTGACAGCCTATCTGCCGCAATAAAATCTAACCCAAGTATTGGTCATTACAATGAATTTGCTACAAAAGTAGGAGTGCTCAGATTAGGTAGTCAAATGGATCCAATTGTATTAAAAGGGTTAGGTGAACATTATCACCAGGAATTTTATCAATCCTTGTTAACAGACGGTCGGTTATTTAAGCAGGCAAATGAAATTATCATCAGTAAAGAATTAGCCAATCGTTTCCAATTAAAGCTCAATGCCTCACTCTATATTTATTTCGCAGATCAACAATTAAAAATCAGGAAACTCAAAGTAGTTGGCTTCTTCGATTCAGGCATTGCGCAATTAGATCGAATGTATATTATAGCTGATATTTCCATTATAAAAAACGTCAATAATTGGGATAACCATGAAATTGGTGGCTATGAGATTTTTACTAAATCTTCAGCAAATACAGCAAATATAATTGATAATTTAAATGGTGAATTACCATTTGATGCCTATGCGCAATCGACGGAAGCCCTTTATCCAGCTATGTTTGAGTGGTTGGCTTTATTAGATGTAAATGGTAGTGTCATAATTGTATTGATGTTATTGGTTGCGGGTATCAATATGATTTCTGCATTATTGATAATTATTTTAGAGCGCAGTACAACTATTGGATTGTTGAAAACACTAGGGGCTAAGAATTTTTCCATACAGCGCATATTCTTATACAATGCTGCTTATTTAATTTTTTATGGATTGTTAATAGGTAATACCATTGCATTATTAGTGAGCATTATTCAAGATAAAACACACTTGTTAAAGCTAGACCAAAGTAATTATTACATGAGCTACGTTCCAATAGAATTAAGCCTTTCGGATATAATCTATTTAAATGCTGGGGCAATGGTTGCGTGTATGATTATGGTTATAATACCCAGCTTTTTAATCACCAAAATTTCAGCAATAAAATCAATCAGATTTAATTGATTTTTTTCAAAGCATATTTAATGTTTTTCCTGTCGTATTGATTCATTTGCATTGGATACCTCGCGTAATTTAAATCATAAATTAGCAGTGAATCTTTGTTGATTTCCCAGTCGTAATTCTTTCCTTCTGATTGGGTATTGGTTCCATAAAAATTAGCATGTTTACTCATTGATAAGCAATCTCCACTTAAACAAGGTGCATATGTTTTGAGGTCTGGAAGCCCTGTAATACTGCCATTTGAATGAAAGTTAACGCGTTCTGCATCGTCGTATTGGTATTCTCCAGTGAATAATAATTTATTGATATAACAAACACCATAAGAAATAAAGGTACTGACATCTTCATTTGGAAAATCTTTTTCTGAAATTCGAATGAACTTAGCAATTGTTTTTTTGTCAAAATCTTGTAATAAAAGCATGTCCGCTTCTTGAACTAGAAATGCATTTGTTGAATTTGAATAGTTTTTTACCTCAATTGTTTTTTCATCAACAGGCAAATAAGTTAAGGTTTTACTTTCTTTACCAATAAGGAACATTCTAATACTAGAATCTGGGCGGTCAAATATCAATTCTACAAAAGGAGTATTTTGAATTAAATTTGGGTTTTTACAAATTTTAATACTATCTACAAACTCTTTGTTTACCCAATGTCCAAGCCATTTATCGTTAATACTTAAGTCTTTTTTACAAGCGCCGAAAAGTAACACTAGGATTATTAATGTGCTTATTTTTTTCATGTTATTCTTTTATTTTTTTTGCTTCGTTCCAAAATACATCCATTTCTGAAAGGGTCATGTCTTTTAAAGGTTTGCCCATTTCAGCTGCTTTATTTTCTAAGTATTTGAAACGATGAATAAATTTTTTATTTGTTTTTTCTAATGCGTCTTCCGGATTTATTTTAATAAAACGCGCATAATTCACTAAGGAAAAAAGCAAGTCGCCAAACTCTGCTTCCGCTTTTTCCATGTCTATTTCAGACTGTTCTAAGTGGTTATATTCAGCTTTAAATTCTTGTAATTCTTCTTCCACTTTTTCCCAAACTTGTGATTTTTCTTCCCAATCAAATCCAACGCCATTGGCTTTTTCTTGAATTCTACTTGCTTTTATAAGCGCAGGTAAGGTATTTGGAACACCACCAAGAACCGATTTATTTCCTTCTTTTAGTTTAAGTTGTTCCCAATTCCTTTTCACATCTTCTTCATTAGCTACCACAACATCTCCATAAATATGGGGATGTCTTGTAATTAATTTTTCTGCTATTCCATTTAAAACATCAGTGATATTGAAGTCATTGGTTTCAGACCCTATTTTTGCATAAAATGCAATATGCAGCATGAGGTCGCCTAATTCTTTTTTTACTTCTTCTAAATCGCCAGCTATAATTGCATCAGAAAGTTCGTACACTTCCTCAATGGTAAGGTGTCTCAACGTTTGCATGGTTTGTTTCTGATCCCAAGGACATTTAGCCCTTAGTTCATCCATGATGGTCAATAACCTTTCAAATGCTTGTAATCGCTGATCCATAATTGTAATTTTTACGAAGATAATAATTTATCAATTCTTCGGTCTCCTGTTATGCCCTAAAATGCTATCTTTGCAGCGAAATTTCCATAACGTGATCGCATTAAATAACATAACATTTGAATTTGGCTCTAGGGCATTATACGAAGAAGCTAGCTGGCATATTAAGCCTAATGAGCGTATTGGCCTAATTGGTGCCAATGGAACCGGTAAAACTACGTTATTGCGTATTTTAGTAGGGGAATATAAACCAAATGTTGGAACCATCTCTAAAGCGAAAGATTTGAAAATTGGTTACCTCAACCAAGATTTATTATCCTATCAATCGGATTTTTCCATTTTACATGTGGCGATGGAAGCTTTTGAAAGGCAAAATCAATTACATGATGAAATTGAAGCTTTAATTCATAAATTAGAAACTGACCACTCGGATGCGGTTATAAATAAATTAAGTCAAAGACAAGAAGAGTTTGAAGCGCTTGACGGATATAATATTCAATACAAAGCGGAACAAATTTTAGCAGGTTTAGGTTTTTCAGCAGCAGATACCCATAGACCATTATCTACTTTTTCTGGAGGTTGGAGAATGCGTGTAATGTTGGCGAAAATACTTTTACAAACACCAGATTTACTTTTATTGGATGAGCCTACGAATCACTTGGATTTACCATCTATTAAATGGTTGGAGAACTATTTAAATGATTTTGAAGGTGCTTACATTATTGTTTCTCACGATAGGTATTTCTTAGATAGAACGGTTACTAAAATTGTAGAATCTAAAAACCAAGATTTAACCATATATGCTGGAAACTATTCTTTTTACCTTCAAGAAAAAGCGGTACGAGAAGAAATTCAAAAAGGACAATTTCAAAATCAACAACAATACATTAAAGAACAAGAAAAATTAATTGATCGTTTTCGTGCCAAAGCATCTAAAGCTAAAATGGCACAATCTAGGATTAAAGCACTTGATAAATTGGAGCGTGTTGAAAACGTGCAACAAGAAAATGCGAGTGTTAATTTTAAGTTCAAGTTCTCTAAAGTTTCAGGTAGGCATGTAATGATGTTAGAAAACATCAATAAAGCTTATCCTGCTATTGAAATATTGAAAAATGCCAGCGGAACCATTGAAAAAGGGGATAAGATAGCTTTAATCGGAGCCAATGGTAAAGGAAAATCGACTTTATTGAGAATTATTGCGGGTGCAGATGAATGCGATGGAAAGGTAAATTTAGGACATAATGTTTCTAAAACATTCTTTGCACAACATCAATTAGAATCATTGCACTTAGATAATACCATTATTGATGAGTTGAAAAATTTCGCTCCGGAATATTCTGAAACAGAAGTGAGGTCTTTATTAGGTTGTTTCTTGTTTACAGGAGATGATGTATTTAAGAAAATTAAAATATTATCAGGAGGTGAAAAATCGCGTGTTGCATTAGCTAAAACGATTACTTCCGATGCAAATTTCTTGATACTCGATGAGCCAACAAACCATTTAGATATTCAATCTGTAAATATATTAATTCAGGCATTACAACAATTTGAAGGCACTTTTATCGTTGTATCTCACGATAGGTATATGCTTGATAATGTGGCTAATAAGATTTGGTTTATTGAAGATCAACAAATAAAAGAATATCCAGGTACTTATGCTGAATATGAACAATGGCAGGAAAGAAGAGATAAAGAAAAGAAAGATGTTTTGCCGGTTGTTAAAATAAAAGAAGAAAAACCAGTTAAGGTAATTGCAACTGCAGCTCAAGAAGAGCAAAAAAAAGCTTTAAAAAAAATGCAGTCTGATTTACAAAAATTAGAATTGAAATTAGCAGAGTTGGAAGCGCAAAAAACTAAAGTTGAAGGAGAATTAAGTTTGCCAGAAAACTACAGTGATGCAGCAAAGCTTGCGCAATTAAATACTTCATATGAGTCTGTAAAGCTAAGCTTATCAAGCATTTCAGCCGAATGGGAGCAACTGGCAGAAAAAATTATGACCTTAGAACAATGAAATTAAGCGGCTATTTTTATTTAATTCTTTTCATTTCAAACTTTGCTTCGGCACAAGTTTTGGAAGACAAGACTTACGATGAAAATACGCAAACAGTTTTATTGTACAATTCTAAAGTAGAACAATCGCTTCCAGTCATTACGTTAAATAACAACGAAACACTGACATTGCTTTTTGATCAATTAGATGCTAATTATCAAAATTTCAATTACCGAATTATACATTGTAATGCAGATTGGACACCATCAAACCTCAGCAATATAGAGTATTTGGAAGGGTTTACAGATAATTACATTACCAATTATAAGTTCTCTTTCAATACCAAGCAAGCATATATTAATTACACTTTGCTTTTTCCAAACAACGATGTTAAAATATTATTAAGCGGTAATTATTACATAGAAGTTTTTCCTTCTGCTGATGCAGAACATCCGATTTTTGGCAAACGATTTTATGTTGTAGATAATAAAGTAACCATTGCTCATTTCTTAGACAGAAGTTCAATTGTCAATGACAGAAATAAAAAACAAAAAATCAATTTCGATTTATTGTATTCAAATTTAAGAGTGGAAAACCCCATGGGGCAATTCAAAATTCATGTAATGCAAAATCAAAGGGTTGATAATTCAAAAATCAATATTAAACCCACTTATTTTGAAAATGGAAAATTAGTTTATAACCACGTAGATGCCAATGTTTTCGATGGTTTGAACGAATACCGAAGAATGGATATCAGAACCGTTCGGTTTTTAGGAGAACATGTTGCCAAAATAGATTTATCGGAAGGAAATAACATGTATTTATTAACCGATTATCCTAAAAATATAGATAGGTATAACACAGATTTAGATATCAATGGAAACTTTAAAATAAGACGCATAGATGGATTAAATTCCAATATTGAAGCAGATTATATACAAACTCATTTTAGCTTTGATTATGGCGCTCAAAATCCTTTTGGAGATTATTATGTTTTGGGTAAGTTTAATAACTGGTCTGCCAATGATGCTTCAAAATTGACCTATAATTTGAATACTAGAAAATACGAAGCAACGCTTTTACTGAAGCAAGGGGTCTATAATTACCAATACGGATTCAAAGCCAAATACGCTACAACACTTGATATTGCTAGTGTGGAGGGTTCTTTTTTTGAAACAGAAAATGATTATACCTTCTTTGTTTATTTCAGAAAAACGGGTAACCGTTACGATGAATTAATTGCTTATAAAGAAATCAATACTATTCGATAACTATACGTTGAAACGGAAGTGCATAATGTCTCCGTCTTCTACGATATAAGCTTTACCTTCTACACCTAATTTACCGGCTTCTTTACAAGCATTCTCAGAACCTAAAGTAGTAAAGTCGATATACTTAATCACTTCTGCACGAATAAATCCTTTTTCAAAATCGGTATGAATTACGCCAGCTGCTTGCGGAGCAGACATTCCAAGGGTTATTGTCCAAGCTCTTACTTCTTGAACACCTGCGGTAAAATATGTGCCTAAGTTTAATAATCGGTATGCGGCAACAATTAATTTATTGACACCTGATTCGCTCAATCCTAAGTCTTCTAAAAATACTTGACGTTCTTCGTATGTATCTAAACTTGCAATGTCAGCTTCAATCGCTGCAGAAATAATTAACACTTCTGCATTTTCATCTTTCACTGCATTTTTAACTTGATCTACATAAGCATTGCCTTTTAAAATTGCAGCTTCATCAACATTACATACATACATGACAGGTTTCAATGTCAATAATTGTAAATCGTCGATGTGTTCTAAGTCTTTTTCTTCAATGTTTACGGTTCTTGCAGACTTTCCAGCTAATAATGCATCTTTAACTGCTGTCAATATTTCCAACGCTTTTTTAGCATCTTTATCGCCAGTTTTTGCAGCTTTTTCAACTTTCTGCATTTTCTTTTCTACCGATTCTAAATCTTTTAATTGTAATTCGGTATCGATAATTTCTTTATCTCTAATTGGATCAACAGAACCATCCACATGTATCACATTCGGATCGTCGAAACATCTTAATACGTGAATGATTGCATTGGTTGTACGAATATTTCCTAGAAACTGATTACCCAAGCCTTCGCCTTTACTTGCGCCTTTTACTAAACCCGCAATGTCAACTATTTCAATGGTGTTTGGTACTATTCTTTGTGGCTTTACTAATTCTGCAAGTTTTGTTAAACGATGGTCTGGAACTGTTATTACACCTACGTTTGGTTCAATGGTGCAAAAAGGAAAGTTTGCAGCCTGTGCCTTTGCGTTTGATAAACAATTAAATAAAGTTGATTTTCCTACGTTGGGCAATCCAACAATTCCGCACTGTAAAGCCATATCTAATATTATTTTTTATAAAATTCTAAGTAACCAATAATTCTGTATGCAAGTTTTGCAAGTGTATATTCTGAAAGAATACTTCCTTCCATCGGAGCACATTCTACAATGTCAAACCCAACAACATTTTTGTGTTTACAAGTTTCTCTAATAAGGTTCAATGTTTCATTCCAAAACAATCCATTTGGTTCGGCTGTACCTACTGCAGGCATTATGCTTGGATCAAATCCATCTGCATCAATGGTGAGGTAAACATTTTCCGTCATGTCTGCAATAATCTCTTTCACCCAATTGTCATTGTTTCTAATTTGATGAGCGTAGTAGGTATGAATTTTCGGATTGTTTTTAATCTCTCTTGCTTCTTCAATACATTGTGCCCTAATACCAGCTTGACAAAGGTTAATACCCATGTCTTTTACACGAGCCATTACAGATGCATGACTATAAGGGTTGTTATGGTATGATTCTCTTAAATCTGAATGAGCATCAATTTGCAGAACAGTTAAATTGTCATATTTTTTGGCAAAGGCTTTCACGAAACCATAGGTAACAGTATGTTCAGCGCCAAAAGAAACTACATATTTATTTAAATCAAGTAATTCGGTGGTATGTTGTTCAATTAAATCTACTGCAGCAGCATCTACTTTTCCTTCAAAATTAATAGGAGCCAAGGTTGCAATTCCAGCATGTTTAATTGTTTCGGTATCTAATTCTTCATCATAGAATTCGACAAAATGAGATGCTTGAATAATAGCTGCAGGACCTTTTGCAGAACCTTCTAAATAAGAAGATGTGTGTTCATAAGGAACAGATTGAATTACGTATTTAGCTTGATCGAATTCAAATAACTGAGGATCTTCAAGGCCTAAAAAATTTTGGTCGGTAGGGAGTGCTTTCACAATTATAAATTTTGGGCAAAGATAGTATTTTTTGCCTTTATAATTGGGTGTTTTGGCTGTTTATATATAAAAAAAATAGCCCCATTTGGGGCTATTTTTAAATTTCGAAATCTATATCTGGTGAACTCAGTGAAGATGAATTGTAATCTTCGTATTTGCGTTCAATAACTTCTTGATTTGATTTAATGTATTCAACAGTATCTAATAATCCTTCGCTAAATTTTTCAAAATCTTCTTTGTATAAAAAGATTTTGTGTTTCACAAACACACCATCTTCCATACGTTTCTTGCTCTCAGTAACTGTAATGTAATAGTCT
>JBDKFN010000053.1:0-11272 GCA_039798705.1 Bacteroidota bacterium | reverse complement strand
ACCATAAGCATTTAATAGGGTTACAGGTGACAATAGCATTAAAATTAAAAATACTTTTTGTTTAGAAATTTGATAAAATTTATTTAGAAAAAATAGTTCTACAAAAAGATTAAAACATTTTAAAAATGTATCGAACAAATGTGTGTGCATGTCCCATTGTAAAAAATGGAATAAATGCCCCACTGCAGCGACTACATATAAATAGAGTGGTGGATAGTCGCATTCAAAACGATCTACTTGAATGGAATAAATATGTGTGAAACCAAAATTGACAATTCGATCAGCCCAATTTTCAAAAAAATCAAAGTCGCTGTTATGGCCATCTGTAAAGAAAAGTACAATTCTGGCAATAATTGAAAGTATGATAATTGTTTTCCAGCGCTTTTGGTCTTCAAAAACGAGGGTAGAATAGGCTTTAAATTTGTTGTTTAAAATTTCAAACATCCTCAAAATTATCAATTCATTTCAAAGCCTATAGTTTTTTTCATTAATTATTGCGAAAATAGGGATAGAATGCTACATTTGTGCTCCAATTAGCAATAATTAGAAATGGTGGTTGTAGCTCAGTTGGTTAGAGCATCGGTTTGTGGTACCGAGGGTCGTGGGTTCGAGCCCCATCATCCACCCCAAAAAAGCTTTCTGAATATTCAGAAAGCTTTTTTTATTTCAACACATTTAGCATAATAAATTATGAATTTAAGAGTTAAGCTAATTTAATCCAATATGAAAAAATTAATTATTGCAGTATTATTTTCAGGAGTATTTTTAACAGCTTGTAAAAAAGAAGATTCAACACCAATGCCAACTGGTAATGGTCCTTTAAGAGTTTATTTTGAACACATATTTGGTGCTTCCACCTTTAATCTTGGTCAAAATTATATAACAGCGAATAATGATACAATGAATTTTTCTTTGTTTAATTATTACGTAAGCAATTTTGAATTAGTTAAATCAGATGGTAGCGTGTATACTTATCCTGTAGATAGTAGTTATTTTTTGGTCAAAGAATCAATAGATTCTAGCAGAACCATCACCTTAAAGAATATACCTGCAGGCGAATATGTTGGTATTCGTTTCATTATTGGTGTAGACAGTTTAAGAAATACCATGCCATTAACAAGCAGAACTGGTGTTTTAGATCCTTCAACAGGAGCGGCAGGAATGTATTGGTCTTGGAACACAGGTTACATTTTCCTAAAATCGGAAGGTACTTGTACTGCTGCACCAACTGCAATGGGTATGAATCATATATTTCAACATCATATTGGTTTATATGGAGGATTGAATTCTCCAACAATCAATAACGTAAAAAAGTTAAACTTGACATTTCCTGGAACCTATAAAGCTATTGTTGGGCAAGGCTTAGCACCATGGGTTCATTTTAAGGTAGATATTTCAACAATGTATACTGATTTTGATTTTGAAAAGTATGCAGTAGTTATGGCGAATCCTTATTCTGCAACCATTGCTAATATTTATGCAACAATGTTTGCCATAGCACATGTCCATAACGAATAATATTTTAAACCAATTCCGAAATTATTTTTCGGAATTGGTTTTAATAAATTCATCCCATTTCATTTTTATATGAAAATCTTTTCCAAAATATTTTAAGATAGGGCTAAGGTCTTTTGGTGTGAGGTAGCCTGGTACAACAGTTAGTAACCCTAATTTTTCATCTAAGAATACTGTAGATGGATAAGACATTTGACCATTTAATAATGCAACAGCAAATTCATTTGCTTTATATTGATTTTGAAAAGTAAAAATTTTATTATCAAAAAAGATACTATCTCTCGTTTCCGCATTTAATTTAACAAAGTAAAAATCTTCATTTATTTGCTGAATAACCCCTTCATTTTGATAGGTTGATTTGTCCATTTTTTTACACCAAGAACACCAATCGGTATATACATCTATCACTAACTTTTTAGGCTTTTGCGCAGAAAGTTGACGAATTTCGTTGATCGAATATTGTTTTAAAGGAGCATTTTCACCTTGCGCATATGCCATACTAAGTGTAGAAAGTACAATTATGATAGCAAGAAGGCCGTTTTTGGCTTTAAAGGGCATAAAATTCATTTTTTTTAGAAAAAGTTCATACAATTACTATATTTGAAATGCACGCAAGTGCATGTTTTTCATAGGTAGATGTAGGGTCGAATAGAGTAATCTTTTCGGCCCTTTTTTTATTCAACCATTTGATTTCAAATATATTTTTAAATTTAAATCAATTCGGTGAGAATTTTGTTAGTTTGTAATGATGAAAAGAAAAATAATTATTGGAGTGACAGGAGCCAGTGGAGCCATTTATGCAAAAGTGTTAATGGATAAACTAACTGCATTAAGTGACCAATTTGAAAAAATTGCAATTGTAATGTCAGATAATGCAAAAGATGTTTGGAAAGTAGAACTTGGATCAGCCTTTGAAGCAAACAAATACTTTGATTATTACGATAAGCAAAATTTCTTTGCACCGTTTGCATCTGGTTCGGCACAATATGATACCATGATTATAATTCCTTGTAGCATGGGTACAATGGCGCGTATTGCAACTGGAGTTTCAAACGACCTAATGACACGTGCGGCAGATGTTATTCTTAAGGAGCGCCGCAAATTGATCTTAGTG
Organism: Bacteroidota bacterium; assembly: GCA_039798705.1. Classification (GTDB taxonomy): domain Bacteria; phylum Bacteroidota; class Bacteroidia; order Sphingobacteriales; family Sphingobacteriaceae; genus CAIKLP01. The sequence continues at coordinate 8,643 of JBDKFN010000053.1, read as the reverse complement.
GCAAGAGATACTCCATTGAGTTTAATTCACATCAACAATATGAAAACCATAACAGAAGCAGGTGGTATTATCTGCCCAGCAAATCCTTCTTTTTATGCCAATCCTAAAACATTTGAAGAACTAGCGGCCACAGTTGTTGACAGGGTGCTAGACTTAGCAAATATTGACCACAAAGCATATAGATGGGGAGAATAATTTCGATTGCATTTTAAATAAAAAAAGGGGAATCACTTGATTCCCCTTTTTTTTATTTCTTAGACTTTAATTGTTTTTCTCTTTCTCTCTGCATGTCTTCTAGTTTTTGTTGAAACTTAGATTTCTTAGAACTTGCAGGTTTCTTTTTATTGTCTTGAATTTGTTTATGCAATTTGGTGTCATCTACAAATCTTCTGATTAACCATTGTTGACCAAAAGTCATCATGTTAGCTACAAAATAATAGTAGTTTAAGCCAGCAGCTACATTGTTTAATACGCCCATAAATACAATTGGCATAATATATCCCATCCATTTCATTTGACCTGTTGCGCCTGAAATTTGATTATTCAAACGGGTATAAATTAAAGTAGACGCAGTCATTAATAAACACATTAAACTTACATGGTTACCATATATCGATGAAATGATAGGAATATTTCCCCAAGAAAAAATAGCATCATAAGTAGATAAATCACTTACCCATAAAAAGCTTTGTTGTCTTAATTCTATAGAAGAAGGGAAGAAGAAGAAGAATGCAAATAAGATTGGCATTTGAAGCAATAAAGGAACACAACCACCTAAAGGATTAACGCCTGCCTTTTTATAAAGCTTCATGTATTCTTGTTGTAATTTTGTTTGATCATCTTCACCAACCTTTGCTTTGATCTCATCCATTTCTGGTTTTAAGATTCTCATTTTAGCTGTAGATAAATAAGAGCGATAAGTTAGCGGAGATAAAACTAATTTTAGAATAATCGTTAGGATTAAAATGATAATTCCATAGTTTAAATTCATCTTTTCTAATGAATTAAAAATAGGAATAACAGCATAACGGTTGATATATTTTAATGGACCCCAACCTAAATTAATTTGTTTTTCTAAGTTATTTCCTACAGCAGCCAATGTGTTATATTGGTTTGGACCAAAATAAAATTTCATTCCAAAACGCTCAGATGGTAATCTTTTAATAGGTATAGACAAATTCATCGTCATGTCCTTTACCTTTTCTGAATTGATATCTGTATTACTATTGATTACCCCATTACTAAATGTTTCATTCGCAATTAACACAGATGAAAAGAAATGTTGTTTGAAGGAAACCCATTTTAAAGAGCTTTCCAATTTTTTGTTTTCACTTTTTGATGGATTGATATAATCAACATCATCTTTATCGTATTTATAATAAAGAGTGGTATTGTTACGCTCCATTTTCATGTCTTTTTCATTTTTCAATGAATTAACATGCCAGCTTAAATCATAATAACCTGTATTGTTACTGATGATATTATTCATGCCTTCCGATTGAATATCGAAGCCTAGTAAATAAGAATCACCTTTTAATGAATAAACAAAATCTAAGTGTTGTCCTGTTTTAGCTGTTAAACGCATGGTTACTGCGTTTGAATCATTTTTTACAACTGAAAAAGATTGTCCAATTTTTTGAAAATATAAATCCGAAGTATTGATTAGATCGTTGCCAACCGTATAACTTAAATTAAATTTGCTGTCTTTTTGGTCAAATAAATACAAAGGTTTTTTATCCCATGTTTTATATTCTTTTAGTTCAACCGATACAATACTTCCACCTTTTGTAGAGATTGTAGCTTTGATTTTTTCATTTTCGATTACTACCAATTCTTCATTACCTGCAGTTGCTGTACTTAATACATTGCTGCTATCCAATGAAGCAATTTTCGTGCTGTCGTTTTCTTTCTGAATGCTATCAATGGCAACTGTATTTGCACTATTTGCACTTGCAGCTTTGATAGAATCTTCTTGTTTTTTTAATTGTTGCAACTCCAATTCCGAAGGTTGCATGTAAAAACTAAAGCCAATTAAAATAATTGTCATTAGCAAAAGCCCTGTTAACGTATTTCTATCCATTATAATGTATAATATTCTGTGTGCAAACCTACATTAAATCATTGAATAAGTAAAAAAAAAGCACCGAAAGAATTCGGTGCTTAATTGCTTGACAATCAATTATTTATTTATTTTTTTTTATTTTTTGACCGTATTTGTGTTCTGCAGCTGCGGCCACAAATTTAACAAATAGGGGATGTGGATTTGCTACCGTACTTTTTAGCTCTGGATGAAATTGTCCAGCTACAAAAAACGGATGATTTTTCAATTCTACAATTTCTACTAATCCAGTTTCTGGGTTCATACCAGAGGTAATCATTCCAGCATCGTTATATTGTTTCAAATATTTATTGTTGAATTCATAACGGTGACGGTGGCGTTCAGTAATCTTTGTTTTACCATAGATTTCAAATGCTTTTGTGTTTTTCTTGATTTCGCAATTATAAGAACCTAAACGCATGGTTCCACCTTTATTTTTGATTTTCTTTTGCGACTCCATCATATCGATGACCGGGAATTTGGTTTTCTCGTCCATTTCAGTAGAGTGCGCACCTTTGAATTTCAATACATTTCTACCAAATTCAATTACGGCACATTGCATACCTAAACAAATACCAAAGAATGGAATGTTGTTTTCACGAACATATTTTATAGCATCTAATTTGCCTTCAATCCCTCTGTTTCCAAAGCCTGGAGCAACTAATACGCCATCTAAATGACCAAGTTTTTCTGCAACATTATTTGGGTTAATATTTTCAGAATGGATGTATTCAACATTTACTTTACATTCATTGCTAGCACCTGCGTGTATGAAAGATTCAATAATTGATTTATAAGCATCTGGCAATTCAACATACTTTCCAACTAAACCAATGCGAACATCTTTGGTAGGGTTTTTTAACCTGCCCAAGAAGTCTTTCCAAGAGTCTAAATTAGGTTCTTTATTAGCTGATAATTTTAATTTAGCTAAAACGGTTTTATCTAAATTTTCTTTCAACATTAATAAAGGCACATCATAAATAGTAGATGCATCAATTGATTCAATAACTGAGTTGATGTTTACATTACAGAATAATGCGATTTTTTTTCTGATATCAGCATTGATGTGGTGTTCCGTTCTACAAACTAAAATGTCTGGTTGAATACCATATTCTAATAACATTTTAACCGAATGTTGCGTCGGTTTAGTTTTTAATTCACCTGCTGCTGCTAAGAATGGAATTAATGTTAAATGAATGACAATGGCATTATTAGCGCCTAATTCCCATTTAAACTGACGAACAGCTTCGATGTATGGCAAAGATTCAATATCACCTACAGTGCCTCCTAATTCGGTAATAACGATATCGAAGTCGCCGCTTTCACCTAATATTTTGAAGTTTCTTTTAATTTCATCTGTTATATGAGGAATTACTTGAACTGTTTTTCCTAAATATTGTCCTTCACGTTCTCTATTGATCACGTTTTGGTATATACGACCAGTAGTGATATTATTAGCCTGAGAAGTAGGAACATTTAAAAAACGCTCATAATGTCCTAAATCTAAATCTGTTTCGGCACCATCTTCGGTAACATAACACTCGCCGTGTTCGTAAGGGTTTAAAGTTCCTGGATCGATATTGATATAAGGATCAAACTTTTGAATGGTAACTCGATAGCCTCTAGCTTGGAGTAATTTAGCAAGAGAAGCGGAGATAATGCCTTTTCCTAAAGAAGAAGTAACACCACCCGTAACAAATACATACTTGGTCATTGATTTTTAGCTTAAATTGTGAATCAATAGTCAGAAAAAGACTATCTCGTTACGGGATTCAAAAGTAAAAAAAAATCGCTTTTATCGGTTATGGTTGGCTGTTTTTTTTATTCACATTGTCGTAATAACTCTGTGTCTAATTAAAAATATGTTGAAAATAAAGGCTTCTTACAGATTTTTCAGAAAGTGATAAATCATGAATACCATCTGGAATGATTGCGAATTTTACCTTTGCTTTAAATTGACTACAAATCTGTTGGATATCATTTACAGATAAAACAGCATCACCTTTCCTTAATTTTTCAGACCAAACTGTTTCATAAGTGGAGTGATCGGAACTGCAAACTAAAATTTCTTGTTGAATTTGATAATGGTGTTGAATTTCTTTTTGTGCTTGATGAATTGCATGAAGCCAACCCCAGTTCACGTCAAATGCAAGTAGTGGTTTCCAGTTTAAATTATAGTCCCATTCGCCTTTATTACCTTTATAAATACTTTCTCCATATAATGTAGAAATTCCATCTGGTACAATATTGTTTGGAAAGAACTTGCCTAAGAATGCAACAATTGGAATGGCTATATTTTCATTGAAAAAATTTTGATTCATGTCTACAAAAGGACTATTGAGTACCAATTTATAGAAATCATTTTTCTGCGTATTCTTTTGGGCATAACTCAACGCAATTAACCCTCCTGTAGAATGGGCATTGATTTGAATACTGTCATGTCCTTCCTGTTTGATAAGTGCGATAGCAGAATCTATATCAGCAAAATATTCTGAAATATTTTTACAATTATTGGGAATTTGATGTTTCATGATGGAACGACCATATTTTCTAAGGTCAACCGCATAAAAATCAAAACCATTTGCTAAATATTGGTCTGCAAGTTCTTTTTGAAAAAAGTAATCGCAAAAACCATGAATATACAGTACCGCTTTTTTATGATGATTTTGTTTGCGAACAACCGTAATGATTACTTTACCTTCATAATCATCGGGCATATTAATTTGCTTTTGTTCGAAGCCATCGCCTAAAACATCTGCTTGGTATTGTGCCGATGCATTTTGAAAAAATGCACTAAAGAAAATTGCCAGTAATATTATTTTGTTGCTTTCCATCTAGTATCCATCCAGTTTTGTTGTTCTTCTAGTGTTAGGAAAGTCCATGCAACAATTCTACTTTCTTTTTGACCTTGGGCCATGGTAATGGTTTTAACTTCAACAGGATTTAAACTGTGTAACATTCTGTAAACACCAGCTAAGTTGGCTTTTTTAGCCACTAAAGTAGTAAACCAAAAACATTGTTTTCCAAAGGCTAAACTTTCTTTGGCCATATTTCTAACAAAGGTTTCTTCGCCACCTTTTACCCAAAGTTCATTGTTTTGACCACCAAAATTCAATAAGTTTTCTGGCCTTTCACTTTTCTTTAATTGTTCCCATTTTTTCTTAGCTGTATCCTTTGCTTCTTTAGAAGATGCGTGAAAAGGAGGGTTGCAAATACAGGCGTCAATGAATTCGTCTTTACCAATGATATTTTCAAAAAAATGTAATTTATCTTTTTGTAATCGAATGCTAATTCTACCTTTTAGTTTTTTATCTGCGTCTATAATTTTATTTGCAGAATTAATGGCTTCATAATCTATATCAGAACCAACAAAATCCCAGTTGTATTCTTTGAGCCCAATGATAGGGTAGATACAGTTAGCGCCAACACCAACGTCTAAAATTTTAATAGATTTTCCTCTTGGTATTTTATTGTTATTTACACTTGCTAACAAGTCTGCGATGTAGTGAATATAGTCTGCTCTGCCAGGTATTGGCGGACATAAATAACCTGTTGGGATATCCCAAGAATGAATGTCGTAGAATTGCTTGAGTAAGGCCTTGTTTAATACAATTACTGATTCTGGATTTGAAAAATCAATTGTTTTTTCTCCAAATTTATTGATAAAAACATGTGGCACTAATTCCTTACAGGTATAGCATAACTGTTGAAAATTATACCTGCTTCTATGTTTATTTCGTAGGTGTAATTCGCTTTTTTCGGTGTGTGTAACGTCTAAAGTCATATGTAAAGGTAAGCAATTATTGCTTTGGCTTTTTAAATAGAAATAAAATGGGATCGTTTAACCTTGCTTTCCATGCGTTTTCATTGTGTTCCGCTCCCTCATATTTATTGCTTTTGAAGTTGGAAGAACTGAAACCCTTTTGTTGCATTATTTCATTGATTCGCATTTGATAGGGTTCGTAAATGGCATCTAAGGTTGCTGTACCATAATCAAAATAGATTTGATGCGTATTCGGGTTAGGAAGTTTTTTAATTAAGTATTGCTGATAAGCAATAGGAAAAGGATTTTGTTCAGATTCGAATATGCCAGGCCAATGTGTGGAAAGACACATGGCCGATCCGAAAATTTTTGGATATTCACAAATAGCATATAATGAAATTAAACCACCCATGCTAGAGCCCCCAATTGCAGTATGTTTGGGGCCTTTTAAAGTAGGATAGTTTTTATCAATAAAAGGCTTTAATTCTTTAGTGATAAATTTTAAATAATTATCAGAATAAATAGGCGCATTAAAAAGCGGTTGATCTTTGCTTCGCTTAGCGTTAAAAATAAATGCTTGATCTTGCTTGTTGAGTTGTTCAAATGGTTGCTGTGGAAAATAGCTTGCATGTCTTTTATTTCCGCTATTGTATATGCCAACTACAATCACATTGTCTATTTTGTCGGCTGCAATAAGGGAGTCTATGCATTCATCAACGCCCCATTCCTGTTGGTTCCAAGTTATTTTTGCATCAAATAGCGCAGCACCATCTTGTAAATATAAAACACGGTATTTCTTAGATGATTGGAAATTACTAGGTATCCAAACAGCAATATCCACAGACGGAATTAACCTGGATTTAAATGCAGGATAAAAATCAATTTTTCCTTTTTCTGTTGTAGGAATTTGCGCCCAACTTTGCTGAAATAAAACAACGAATAAAAAGAGAAAAAATATTTTTTTCATTTAACCTAATTTCATTGGAACTTCCATAATGAGAAACTCAGATTCGGTGATCGCCTTAATATTTACTTGATTGGTTTCCCAAATGCCGAAACCATCTCTAGGGTGCAATAGTTGTTCATTTATTTGAACTTGACCGCTCAAATTGAATATATACAGGCCATTTGAAGGGTCTTTGAGTGTATATGGTGCGGTAAAATATTGATCAAACTTCCCTAAATGAAACCAAGCATTTTGATGAATCCAAACACCTTCATCATTTTCGTTAGGAGAAATGATTTGTTGTAATTTATTAATTCTGTCTGATAAGTTTAATGTGATTTGATCGTAACGAGGCGTAACATTATGCTTATTTGGGAAAATCCAAATTTGCAAAAACTTCACTTCTTGGTCTTTATTTTTATTGTACTCGCTATGCGTAATTCCCGTTCCAGCACTCATTACTTGAATGTCACCATTTCTAATCACAGCGGTGTTTCCCATGCTGTCTGCATGCGCTAAGTCGCCTGCTAATGGAATACTGATAATTTCCATGTTATCATGCGGATGTTCACCAAAACCCATACCAGCATCCACTGTGTCGTCATTAAGTACACGAAGCACGCCAAAGTGCATTCTTTCAGGATTGTAATAATTGGCAAAACTAAAGGTATGTTTACTGTCTAGCCAACCATGTTTTGCATGACCTCTACTATCTGCAAGATGTAATACCTGTTTGCTCATTAGTTTTTCTTTTTTAAGAATTCTGTTTTTAAAACTAAAACACTCTTGTCAACTTTTACTTCAATGGCATCCTCTTCATCAATTAAACGAATGTTTTTCAAAACAGTCCCTTGTTTTAATGTTAGGCTAGAACCCTTTACTTTCAATGTTTTGTTGACCATTACTGTATCGCCTTGGGCTAATACATTTCCATTACAATCTTTAGTTTCCATTGGTATTTTTATTATATAATTTTATTGCTATTTCCAGATCTTCTGGAGTATCTATTGCGATGGTAGTTTCATGTGTAGTTGCTGTTTTAATTTTATATCCAGCTGCTAACCACCTGAGTTGTTCCAATGATTCTGCTTGTTCTAATTTTGATGGTGCCAATTTAACAAGTTTTTGCAGGACGTCTTTTCTAAAACCATAAATACCAATATGTTGGTAATAGGTGTGTTTATTTAGCCAATTTTCAGTTGGTTCATTCCTTAAAAAAGGAATGGCTTGTCTAGAAAAATAAAGGGCAAAATGCGCATCATCTAATACCACTTTCGGAGCATTAACATTGAATAAAACTTCATTTTGTTGAATGGGCTTTACCAATGTTGCAATTGCTGCGTTGGGGTCTTGAAAACAATCTATGATATTTTGAATTTGTGAAGGTTGAATGAAAGGTTCATCTCCCTGAACATTAATGATGACATCAACTGCTAAATTCAACTTTTCTACTACTTCCCAAATTCGGTCAGTACCAGTTAGGTGTTGCGAAGAAGTCATGCAAGCTTGCCCACCAAATTGAATTACATTTTGGTAAATACGTTCATCGTCGGTTGCTACAATTACATAAGCTAATTCATTAATCTGCTTGCATTGTTCGTAAACCCGTTGAATCATAGTTTTGCCCGCAATATCAGCAAGTGGCTTTCCCGGAAATCGGGTAGAAGCATACCTTGCAGGAATAATTGCAGCAATTTTCATTATTTTTTTGATTTAGATTTATTCGATGTTGATGGGAATAAACCAAAAATTTCGGTGTCAATTCTTTGGATAATTTCGCCTAGGTCTTCTGGTTTTTCAGCAAAATTCATTTTATCTACATGGATGGTTAATAAT
>JBDKFN010000052.1:0-11507 GCA_039798705.1 Bacteroidota bacterium | reverse complement strand
CACTAAATGGTATTTCATGTTAATTGTAATTAAATATGTTTTTCAATTTGATAGTTGTTGCGATCATGGGTACTACGACCTACCATTTCGGCTATAAAGCCAGTTAAAAATAATTGCACGCCAATAATGGTCATCACTAAAGCTATGTAAAACAGTGGTTGATCTGTTACATCTCTAGAAATGTGTTGGCCTTCATAAATCGTATAAAGCTTGTCTGCAATGATGTATATGGCAATTAACATTCCTGATAGAAATGACAATACGCCAATGGTACCAAAAAAATGCATTGGTTTTTTTTGAAATTTTCCAACAAAAAAGATAGAAAGTAAATCTAAAAATCCATTCACAAATCTGCTTAAACCAAACTTAGTAACACCATACTTTCTGGCACGGTGTTCTACTGGTTGCTCTACAATTTTAGTAAACCCTGCCCATTTTGCAATTACCGGAATGTAACGATGCATTTCGCCATACACTTCTATATTCTTTACTACATCTTTTCGGTAAGCTTTTAATCCACAATTAAAATCATGTAGATTATTGATACCAGACATTTTTCTAGTAGCCCAATTAAACAATTTAGTAGGAATGGTTTTTGAAAGTGGATCGTAACGCTTCTTTTTCCAACCAGATATTAAATCTAATTTTTCATCAATTAAGCGATGATACATCAATGGTAATTCATCTGGACTGTCTTGCAAGTCAGCATCCATCGTAAAAACTACATTGCCTTGTGCAGCCTCAAAGCCTACATTTAACGCAGCAGATTTACCATAATTCCTGCGGAATTTGATACCCTTTACATTTGGATTTTTGGCTTGCAAGCCTTCAATCACATTCCACGATTGATCTGTACTTCCATCGTCAATAAACATCAACTCATAGCTGAATTTATTGGCATCCATTACCCTCACAATCCAGTCATGTAATTCTGGAAGCGATTCATCTTCATTCAATAAAGGAATAACTATTGATATATCCATTTAAATATTATTTATTCAAAAACAGGTCTTTTCTTTTTCATTATTGCAGCAATAATGAATGACAATACAAATCCAAATGCAGATGTTCCTAAAAAGTTCAAGCCAACTCTTTTCAATGTAACGCTGTAATCTTGTTCGTTCAATCGTTCTAATGCTTTTGAAATATCGTCTTCAGAAGCACCAAATTTTTGCATCATTGCTACTGCATTTTCTATCACTGTATCTTTGATGATGATAGGTAAATTTGTATCAATAAAATTCATCAACACATAACCAAAAAGGCCTGATATTAATGCGCCTATTGCAAAAGTGAAGAAGCCTGTAAACAAAGCTTCAGATAAACTAATATAGCCTTCTTGTGAAGCTCTAAATTCCTTTATTGACAAAACAATGAAAGCAATAATGAACACCATGCTTAAACTTGTCCATGTTCCACTTGCTAATAATTTTGCATCAATCACGTACAATAAAATTGTGTACAAAACAGAAACTAGTCCTGAAATAACACCCCATTTTAAAGCAACGCTTCTAAATTCTTTAACTGCTTGATTTTCCATATTTATAAATTAAAAAATGAATGATTGAAACGATCAGTTCCATGATAATAAGCTAACAATGATGCTAACGTAGCCGCATCCATAGCTTTATTGGGTGCTGAAGAAAGGTATTCCGAAAAATCTTCTTCTTTGTAAGCCGGACTTGCAAAGAAAGAAACGATTGGATAAAACCATTCTTTGATTTCAGACTGCGCATTCAATGTATCTTGAACCCTAGCAATTTCTGAATAAGGTGCATCAATTAAAATTTGATTTGCAATGATGTCCTCATAGATTGCATGTTCATCTTGAAACTCATCATCTTCTACCAATAAAAATTCTTTTAGGTAATCATCTAAGTCAGGATCTAATCCTTCTTCTTTACACTCTTTGATGTAAAGCAATAAGTTTAACATTTCTGTTCCCCTATCTATGGTTTGGTCTTCTATTGCTTCCCATTCTTCCGACTCTAAATAATCTTCTTCTAATTGCAATGCATCAGCTGCAAAGAAATTAATCATTAATAAGTCAAATAAATATTCTCTAATGGGGTCGAATTTCGGAAAATCATCAATGCATTTATCAAGCATTGCAACTTTATCCATAAATGCTTCTTCCGATTCAAAAACGGTTGATAATTGTTCGAAAATTTCTTTTGCTGAAATGTCATCAGCCTGCACTAGCGCTCCTTGTTGAAAGCCAGCTATTGTAGCAGCTAAAGCATCCTTAATTGAATTATCCATATTATTTTAGCTGGTTATTATTGATGATTGAAATTACTTTTCCTTTTAATTCTTGATTGATCAATGCTGTGTTTTTTGATTTAGACAAAATGTCTTTTGTTTGAAGTGTCCATTTTGCATTAGGATCAAACACGGTCAATGATGCAGCTTGATTGACAGCTATGGATTGCGTTGCTAATCCTAACACTTTTCTAGGTGCATCTGTCCATTTAACAAGTATTTCTGTTAAATCCATTTGTTTTTCTAAAGACATCAATGACAATGAAAATGCTGTTTGCAAGCCAATCATACCTTCATTTGCATGCTCAAATTCTACTTGTTTATGCTCTAAATCTTCGGGCGTATGTTGTGAACAAATTGCATCAATGGTGCCATCTTTCAACCCTTGCTTTAACGCTTTGATATCTTCTTTGGTTCTTAATGGCGGTGAAAGTTTGAAATTGGAATCGAAAGCAGCAAGCGCTGAATCGTCAAAATATAAATTATTTACACTGACATCTGCTGTTACATGTAAACCTTTTTTCTTAGCTGCCTTAATCAATTCTACCGATTTCGCTGAACTGATACATGAAAAATGTATGCTAGCATTTTGGTATTCTGCTAAAAATAAATCTCTAGAAACCATCAACTCTTCTGCAAGTGATGGGTTTCCTTTCATTCCAAGCAAGGTACTCATTTGCCCTTCATTCATTTTAGCATTTTGCGAAATGCTTTTATCATCTGCTTTTGCGAAAATTAAACTGTCAATACCTTTAGCATAGAGTAAAGCACGAGACATCAAGCCTGCATCCTGTACTGCTCTTGAACCATCAGAAAATGCGACGGCTCCAGCTAATTTCATATCATACATTTCTGCTAAATCTTTACCTTCTCTATTTGCAGATAAGGCTCCAATTGGAAATATATTTACTGCATTACCTTTCGCTTTATTGTTGATGTATTCTATTTCCGATTTGCTTTTAAGTGCAGGTTGAGTATTAGGCATTAGTGCAACACCAACAAAACCTCCTTTAGCAGCGGCTTTTAAACCAGACTCAATATCTTCTTTGGTTTCAAAACCAGGATCACAAAAATTAACATTTAAATCTATCCAGCCAATTGAAACATATTGACCTTTACAATCCAATAGTTTTGCGCCCGAAATATTTAGTTTTTTTCCAATCTCTTTGATGATTTGATCTTGAATAAAAATATCAACCACTTTTAAATGATGCGGAGATTTTGGGTCGATAACAGTGATCGATTGTAAAATTAATTTCATTGCTGTAATGGCCTTAAAGTTTTTGAGGAAATTCGGCTTAAACGCTGAACGCCTAATTATGGATTAAAACGGCTAAAGAACCTTAAAATAAGCACTTCTGACGCTAAAAATACCAGTGCTAAAATAACACATATTTTCCATAATTGAAGCCCTAAACTGTCTTGAGAGATGCTATTTTTCAAATTTTGTATAGAAGCATCATAAACCTTGAGTTTGTTTATGTTTAAACTAGCTAATTCTGAGGATGTTATGTAATTTAAATCTGATTCTGAACGGTTATAATTTAGCGCAATAGAAGCGACGCTTTGTTGATTATTCTTTAAACAGAGCCAACCAGCTTCATTTACATCGGTTGGGATTACTAAATTAACGCTCGAATTGACCAATTTCCATTCAGGAATCCATAACTGATTAGCGATAGATAAACTGTATTTATTTTGATCGGATAATGGATTAGCAATGCGATTCAATGGCACCAAATTTTTTCCAGATATAACATAAGCCAATGGCTGATCTGACGAAACCAATTGAGGTATTTTCAAAAAAATTGGAACCATTAATGGGTGTTGTGCAAAATCTCCAAAAGATGGATCTAACGAAAATGAAAATAAATATACATCCCCTTTTTTGAACTTATTTTTTTGTAAAACGGATGTACCATCTTGTAAATTCATTAATGATGATGATGCATTCCTGTTCCAAATAAAGTGTTTTTTAATACTAGGTAAATTTACCTCTTGGCTAAATTTAGTAAAAACATCTTCAAAAGTTTTTTCTTTAAAATTAAGGGATTTTATATTTTGACTAGCAGATTGTAATCCAATGTAATTAGGCATTTGAAATACATTCAACAATTGGTTTAAACTATTAAAATTTGTACGTTCAGATGGAATAACAATTAAACTTTTACCATTCGAAACGAATTTCTGTAAAGCCTGCACCAACCCATCTGAAACATTAATAGGTTCGTTTAAAATAATTGTTTCTGTTAAATCAAATAATGAATAATTAATTTGATCGAATTGATTAATTGTTAATTTAATCAAAGGCTCTGTTTGATAAACAGCTTGAATAAACGGAGTGGTATTTTTATTTCCATCAATCAAGAGAACAGGCAAAGCATTAGCTATTGTATATGTAAAATAATATTGGTCGTCAAATGCTAATTGTTCTGATTCTAAAAACACTTTCGCATTTTGAATTCCTTCGTTATTATTGGTAAAAATAAATGTATCAACAATAGTAGAATTTTCATTTAAACTAATGGAATTCAATGCTTTAGATTCCTTATTTATTTGCAGCTTTATAGGAAGTTCTTTCCAATCGTGATTTGAATGATTGCTTATTTTTACGAGTAACTTTTCTTTTTGATTGGCCATATGAATTGGCGATTCAAACCATACAGAATCAATAGAAATATTTTCAATTGCACTTGGCTTAAATACAACCATTCTATAAAAAATTGTTGAATCAAAAGATTGACTTGCATTTTTAGAAATGACATTTTGCTGAAAATCACTTAAATAAAAATAATTCTTGTTAGCAGATGTAAATGTTGAAAACAATGAATTTTGTCTCGCAATTACCGCATCAATTGTTCTTGTATTTGCAGTTAATTTAATATCGTCAATTGCTTTAATTGCAAGCTCTTTAGTGAGTATTTGCTGGCTTTCGCCCGAAAAATCGTTGGTGATAATTTGAAATTTATCTTGTATTTGATAAGCAGCAATAATTTCTTTGGCTTTAACTTTTGCTTGATCCAATATATTTCCATTCTCATTTTGCAATGACATACTGAAAGAATTATCTATATAAATAGATACACTATTATTGCCAATTTTAGGAGCGTTTTGACTAACTGGTAAATATGGCTTTGCAAAAGCAAAAACTAAAAACACAATAAAAAAAATACGCGCAAGTAAAACAAGTATGTGCTTTAACTTTTGCTTTTTTATTGTTTCTTGTTGAACTTCTTTTAATTGCTGAACATTGCTAAATAAAACCCTTTTGTACTTCCGTAAATTAAAAAGATGTATCAAAATGGGTATTGATACAGCTAATAAAGAAAATAAAATATTGGGGTTGCTAAATCTCATTGCTTCAAAAATAATAAATATATACTATATTTATGTTTCATGGAAATAGCCAAACATTCATACGATTTAATTGGTCATAAACATCCAATCTACGCATTGGCAGGCTCTAGCAAATCTCATATTGTATTTACCGCAGGTGGTGAAGGCGCAGTGGTGGAATGGAGTTTAAAAAAGAAAACATTTTTAAAAATTGTATTTCACATGAAGGCAAGTATATATTGTCTACATAGTATTTCTAACCCAAATATTATTATTGCAGGAGATAGACTTGGCAACATAGCTGGTTTTGACTTTGAAAGTCAACAAGTTATTTTTCATTTCAAAGCACACCAATCTGCTATTTTCGCTATTCAATCTGACAATGAAAATTTTTATTCCGTTTCTGAAGACGGTTGTCTGAATAGTTATTCTCTAGCTGATTACAGCCTTATCAAGCAAACTAAACTCAATCAACATACACTTAGAACAATTACGTTAAATCCTAATAATAACGAGTGTTTAATTGGCGGCAAAGAGCAATTCTTGAACGTGTTTGATAAAAATGACTTCACGCATCCAAGGACACTCATTGGCCATTCTCTTCCTGTCTTTTCAAGCTGTTTTAATGAAAACCAACAACATTATGTTACAGGAGCTAGAGATGCACAAATAAATGTTTGGGATACCAAAGGGCAAGAATTAATCCAAAGCATTCCAGCGCATTTATTTGCTATCAACGACTTGTTGAGTATTCCGTCAAAAGAAATTATTGTATCTGCAAGTAGAGATAAGAACATTAAAATATGGGATGATAAAAACTATCAATTATTACAAAAAATAGATAGTTCAACTAACGGTCACAAGCTTTCCGTTAACCGGTTGTGTTATACTCCATTTGAAAACACTATGCTAAGTGTTGGAGATGATAAAATTTTAAAAGTTTGGGAAATTACTGCTTAATATAAGCGCTATGCCTTTTGAAACAAGCGTTTCATCAACCTTAGCTTGTGCGTATAAGCTTGAGTTTCTAAATTGAAAATGCCTTGGTGGTCTAATTGGTCAATGCGAACTTGACCAGATGCATGAATAATTTGTCCATCTCCCAATGCGATACCAACATGTATAATTTTACCTTCTTCATTGTCAAAAAATACCAAATCACCTGCTGTTAATTCATCTACAAAATTTATTGTTTCGCCATGTAACGCTTGATCTTTGGCATCTCTAGGAATAGCAAAACCAATAATCTTATATACCACTTGAGTAAATCCAGAACAATCAATACCGAAAATTGAACGGCCACCCCATTGATAAGGGGTAAACAAAAACAATTTTGCTAACGTAGAAATATTAGATTGATTGAAATATTTTGCAGAATTAGTCTGACCAGTAAAAGAATATTGTTGTTGGTTTATTGTGAAATTATTTTCTTCGAAGGCGGGCAAATTAGACCCAATGCTTATCGGCTGTAAACCAACTCCTGCAGTTAACATAGAAATTCGATCTATCGTTAATTCATGAGGATTTAGCAATTCGTTTGCTTCAATTATAGTGCATTGTTTTGGATCAATCCAACCAACGTATTCATCCCACAAACATTGGATTTTCCACCACTTAGGAAGTTTTTCTAAAACCTCGATAGATTCACCAAATAGAATTTGTGTTACTTGCTCTGCAGAATCAGCAGGTTCAGCACGAACAGGAACTACGCTTAAAGTTATGATCGCAAATTGTCTGCTCATGTGTTTATTTTTTAAGAATTACTCTTGGTGTAACCAAGTTTTCTTTGCCAATAATTCATCTTTAGTTTCTCTTACATTTTCATCATCAATGCAACAATCAACTGGACAAACAGCAGCACATTGAGGCTCATCATGAAAACCTACACATTCTGTACATTTATCTGGAACGATGTAATAAACTTCATCTGATACTGCATTTTGAGCTGCATCTGCATCGATCGTATGACCATCACCAAAATCAATTAAGCCTTTTAGGCTAGTTCCTTCAGCAAATTTCCAGGCAGCGCCTGCATCATATATCGCATTATTTGGGCATTCTGGTTCACAAGCCCCACAATTAATACATTCTTCGGTAATTATAATAGCCATTTGTATCTTATTTCTTAATTTCAGCCTCGCAAATATAACAATAAAGTGCTTTTTTTGATTTCAGAATTTCAAAATAAAATATAAAAAATGGAAATAATCGCTGCATTAAACGAATTAGGATTGTATTTAACGCACAAGGATGAAGAATTGATGAGTCAGATTAATGATGCCGCTAATTATAATCCTTGGTTTAGCAAAGAAAACATGACTTTGGCCATCGATTCTTGGGCGAACTTATTAAATACTGAAAAATTGAACGATTGGATGCAAAGGGAGAAATTTACTGCATTAAACGAGCGCAAGAAAGTTGGATTGGTATTAGCTGGAAATATACCGATGGTTGGTTTTCATGACATTATTTCGGTTTTGATAACTGGACATGAAGCTCACATAAAACTATCTTCTCAAGATCAAAAACTAATTCCATTTTTACTAAACAAACTCATTGACTTTGCTCCTTCTATAAAAAATCAAATTTTTTATCCCGAAAGACTAAATGAGGTAGATGCAGTAATTGCAACTGGAAGTGATAATTCAGCTAGGTATTTTGAGTACTATTTCGGACAAAAACCAAATATTATTAGGAAAAATAGAAATAGCATAGCGGTATTAGATGGCAACGAAAGCCCTGCAGAAATAGCAGCTTTAGGCAATGACATATTTAATTATTTTGGCTTAGGGTGCAGAAATGTTTCTAAAATTTACATCCCGAAAAACTATGATTTAACTTATTTATTAGATCATTTAGAAAGTTACCATCGCATTGCAGATTTTCATAAATACCATAATAATTATGACTTTCAAAAATCGCTTTTATTGGTGAATGGCGTAAAGCATTTAGATAATGGTTTTTTACTTCTGAAAGAAAGCGATTCGCTTTTAGCAGCTATCTCTGTTTTGCATTACGAATATTATGAAGATGTTGATTCGCTTCAATCTAAAATCGAAATAGAGAAAGACAAAATACAATGTATTGCATCTCACCTATCAATCCGTACAACATGCCAATTGGTTGATTTTGGTGGCACACAGCAACCCGGCTGGACAGATTATGCCGATGGCGTAAACACCATTTCATTTCTAAAAAAAATAGCCAATTAATTTAAAATTAATTGGCTATTTTAAATGGTTAGATTTAATTATCTGACAGCTACTTTGAAAGCATCTGTTTCTGCATATTTCTTGAACTCTAAATCTTTAACGGCTTTGGCTTTTAAAGATTGATCTTCTAAAATAGCACGTGATAAATTTGTAGTTAAATTATCTAATTTATTTGTTCTTGCCGCAATAACAGCTCTTAAATAATAAACACTAGCGTTTTGTTGTGCACAATCTAAACTCTTCAATGCTTGATCGTAATTACCCGCTAAGGTAGCTGCTAATGCTGCATTGTATGAACATGCATTTACAGATCCATAATATGATAATGCTGCATTGTAATCGCCTTGGCGAATTTTTAAGTTACCTAGGTTTAAGTTGTTTTGAGCACCAAAAGATTTAGCTAATAAATAATTTCTTTCTGCATTTACATAATCCTGTTTCTGCGCAAATGCTACACCTATATTATGGTAAATTACTGCATTATCTTTATCTAAAGAAGCAGCTTCATTTAACAATTCAATAGCTTTGTCAGCTTTATTGCCTTGATTTAAATAAATAAATGCCATGTTATTTTGTACTCTCCAATCATATGGAAATGCAATATTGGCTTTGTTGTAAATCGCTAATTTTGTTGCCTCGTCTGTAGTTAATGTAGCAGCATAAAGTATTTCTGCTATAGTAAGCATTGGCTTATCTTTTGCAGCTTCAGCTGTAATTTCTGCATCTGTTTTTACTTTAGCAGTTGCAATTAAAGTTACTTCAGATCTTCTCAAAACAGGCAATAATTTTGTAGCTAGTTTTTGATATGAATTTAATTTCTTAATTGCGTTTTCTCTTTCGATAGGATCTACGACAGTACTTACAATGTTAATGATTTGGTCGCGATCTGCTAAGTCAGAATTTGCAGCAGCTTGTTTTAAACCGTCCCAATCTTCGGCAGTTGCAGACTTTTTATAAAATGAACTATCGTTCACTTGTTTAACCCCTTTTTTCTTTAACCAAGATAATAAGAACTCATAAGTTGCATCTGTACGATTAATAGATAATTGATCATTTCTTCTTAATTCACCATCTGGAGAAGCATAAGATGAAATACTGATACCTGTTAATTGGTTACCTGATTTAACAAAATTTTCAAAAGCTTTGATATCTGCAGATTTCTTTTGTTTCGCTGAAATCGATGCATCATCTATATTGAATAAAATTTGTCCTTTTTGCTCAACTGGAACAACTTTTTGGAAGTTATCTGCAGCTAACATTGCAACATCGGTTGTATTGATTGAATAGGCAGTAGTTAAAGTTCCTTTAGCTAATTCTACACTTCCAAAAGACAAGCATTTCTTACCCTTAGTTGCAATTAAATCGAAAACTAAAGTAGCTTCTGCCATTTTATCGTTATACGCTACACGGTCTGTATAAGTAAATGTACCACCAGTTAATTTACTAATAGTTGCACCTTTAACATCTACAACCAATTCACCTTTTATAAACGCCGGTTTTAATTTTGTTGATGTTCCGTTGTAATTGATACTTGGATTTAAGCTAATACTGGTTTTTTTATCAAAATATTTTGCAGGAATTTTGCCTGTCACCAAAACATCAATACTATCGCCTCTAACTTCTAATGGACTAGGTTTAGCCTCATAACTAATAGTGTTAGATTTTGTTTTCATCGACTTTAACGAATTGCAACTCGAAAAGAATGCAGTAAGTGCAAATGCTGCTAAAAACAATTTAAATTGAAAATTTTTCATATCTGTTATTTTTGTGTGCGTTTTAAATGCTGAAAATAATTAGTAAAAAGTCTTTTGTTACTAATTATAATACCCTATTTTTGTTGAAATAGGGATGCGCAAATATAATAGAAATTGACGAAATTACAATTTCAAACAAAGGAGGCTTTTTGTACATAATAAAGGTAAAAGGGATCGCGAAAATCCCAGATTATATTCAACTTCGAGACGAGCAATTCACGCTTTTAGCCTATTTCAGAGTAGATAGACCTGAAAAATCTATTGAAAAATGTGGTCTTGCTGCACATACCGAATATATCAACGAACTTATTAAAACCATTCCTTTTGGTGTCATTCAAAAATTAGAACTCAATGGAAACCAATAACCCGATTATCCAACTTCAAGACATCAATGTTTTTCAACAAGACCATTTGGTGCTTTCTGGTGTTACTTTAGCCATTAATAAAGGTGAATTCGTATTCCTAATTGGCCAAACTGGCAGCGGGAAAAGCAGTTTGCTTAAAACCATTTATGGCGATTTAAAAATAAGTCAAGGAAATGGCCATGTTGTAGGTTTCTCTTTAACTAGCATAAAAGAAAAGGAAGTGCCTTACATGAGAAGAAAAATGGGCATCGTTTTTCAAGATTTTCAATTATTAACCGACCGTTCGGTAGAAGATAACTTAAGATTTGTGATGAGTGCAACTGGATGGGATGACCCTAAAATGATTGCGGCCAGAACAGAAGAAGTAATCAACGAAGTAGGATTAGCTGGAAAGAACCATAAAATGCCTCATCAGTTATCTGGTGGGGAACAACAAAGGGTGGTAATAGCGCGTGCCATGATCAATCATCCTGAAGTAATTTTAGCTGACGAACCAACAGGAAACCTTGACCCAGATTCATCTGTAGAAATTATGAATTTACTGTTAAAGATTTCTAAAATGGGAACCGCTGTGGTGA
>JBDKFN010000051.1:0-11795 GCA_039798705.1 Bacteroidota bacterium | reverse complement strand
TTATATCTTTTTAATCATTTTATTTATTGGAATTTTAGGTACAGCCACTAATTTTTCTTTGAAATTATTTAAAAATAATATCAACAAGAATTTTGATCAAAATTACCTATACATCCCAACAGGGAGTAGCCTCGACGACCTAGTTGAGATAATTAAAAGCCAACACATTTTAAACAATACCGAATCGTTTAAATGGGTTGCGGGTAAAATGCATTTTAAAAATATTAAACCAGGAAAATACAAAATCACCAAAGGTTTAAGCAATGTTGATTTAGTTAGGTTATTGCGTTCAGGTAAGCAGGAACCCATTCAATTAACATTTCAAAACATTAGACTTAAAACAGACTTTGCGGGTTACATTGGCAAAAACTTTGAGATTGATTCATTGGCATTTTTAAACATGCTTGATAGCATAGACCTCGTTAGGCAATATGGTTTTGACGAAGAAACTATTTTTTGCATGTTCATTCCAAATACCTATGAATTATATTGGAATACTTCCAAAGAGAAATTCTTTGATAGAATGCAAAAAGAATATTTGAAGTTTTGGGATGCAGAGCGTTTAAATAAAGCCAAAAAAATTGGCTTAAGCCCAATAGAAGTAAGCATTTTAGCTTCAATTGTGGACCAAGAGGCCCTTTTCAACAAAGAAATGAATAGAATTGCAGGAGTTTATATGAATAGACTGCATAGAGGCATTAAATTAGAAGCAGACCCAACCGTTATTTTTGCAAATGGCGATTTTAGTGTAAAAAGAGTATTACGCAAACTGCTCCAAAAAGACTCTCCATATAACACCTATAAGTACCCAGGCTTGCCTCCGGGTCCAATTTGCATGCCTTCTGTGGCAGCAATAGATGCCGTTTTAAATTTCGAACAACACAATTTTATTTACTTTTGTGCTAAGGAAGATTTTTCTGGGTTACATAATTTTGCAAGTAATGTAACTGAACATGAAATGAATGCTAGAAAATTTCAACAAGCATTAAACAATAGAGGAATAAAAAAATAGATGTATACATTCGAAACAAAATTAAGAGTTAGATACGCCGAAACAGACCAAATGGGTTATGTTTATTACGGAAATTACGCTTCCTATTTTGAAGTTGCTAGGGTTGACATGCTAAGAAGTATTGGACTTAGCTATAAAGGCATGGAAGAATCTGGCATTATGATGCCGGTTTTAGAATTGAAATGCAAATACATTAAACCTGCATTTTATGACGACTTATTAACTGTTAAAGTAATTATTTCAGAAATTCCCAAAACTAGAATTTTGTTTAATTATGAAGTTACAAATGAATCTGGTGCATTAATTCATTTAGGGGAAACTACTTTGGTTTTTGTAAACATGGAAACCAAAAGACCATGTAATTGCCCAGATATTTTATTAAATAAAATTATAGCTAATTTTAACTAAGAAAATGAAGTGGCTCTATCAATTTTTACTTCGTTTTAATTGGTTTCAACAAATTGTTGATTGGAGTCAAAGGGTCACTCCTATTGGATTTGATGGCCTTCCCCTATTTACTGTATTACAATTTTTCTTTAAAGAAATAAGAAAAGAGCAATTGAATGCGAAGTCATCATCATTGGCATATAGTTTTTTATTAGCGATTTTTCCAGCAACCATTTTTTTATTTACTCTTATCCCCTACATTCCTGTAAAGAATTTCAAAGCGGAAATGTTTAGTATTTTACTACAAGTACTTCCAAAAGATGCATTCCTAGCAATTCAATCTACGCTCACAGATATCATCGAAAATCAAAATGGTAGTTTATTGTCTTTTGGTTTTATTACTGCCTTATTTTTTGCAACGAATGGTGTTATGGCATTGATGCGTAACTTTAACAAAGCTTCTTTAATACTAGAAACCCGAAAGCCATGGAAACAAAGGCTGGTTGCTACTTACTTAACTTTTGGGTTATCATTATTATTAGTAGCCGGCGTTGCATTAATTATTGCGGGGGAAAGTATTTTAAGAAAATTGAAAGCCATAGGAATTATCAAAGGCCCAATTGCTTATTATGGAATATTAGGAACGAATTGGGTAATTATTATCACCTTGTTTTTTTGCGTGATTTCTTCATTGTATTATTTTGGACCAGCAACAGCTAAGAAATTCAAATTTATTTCTGCAGGTTCTACTTTAGCTACTCTACTATCTATTATTACTTCATTAGGCTTTGCTTATTATGTAAATAATTTCAGCAGCTATAACAAGTTGTATGGTTCTATTGGAACCCTTATTGTTATTATGATTTGGCTCTATCTTAATTCAATGATTTTATTAATTGGATTTGAATTAAATGCCAGTATCAACATCATCAAGCGCAATTTACCTCCACCTAAAAAAGGTAACCGATTAAAATCAATCGCTAATTAATTACGCTCGATTTGGTATTCCATTCGAATGTGATACATACTCATCAACATTTCTTTGAATAATTGCTTTATGATATAAATTTCTTTAATGGAAATATCACTATTGATGAATTGCTGTTGATTTATTTTATAATCAATTACCCTTTCCACCAAGTCGCTAATGGTTTGCGCAGAAGGCTCTTTTAAGCTCCTTGATGCCGCTTCTACTGTATCGGCTAGCATTAACACTGCCTGCTCCTTTGAGAATGGTATAGGCCCTGGATAACGAAACACGTTTTCGTTGATAGATTTTTCAGGATAATTTTTTAAGAAAGATTGATAAAAATAATCAACTCTTGTATTTCCATGATGCGTTCGGATGAAATCAATGATCTCTGAAGGAAGTCTATTTTTAGACGCGATTTCAATTCCTGCATATACGTGTCGTATGATAATTTTAGCACTCGCTTCATAAGCCAATTCATCATGTGGGTTAATTCCTCGCTGCTGATTTTCAATAAAATACTCAGGAGATTCCATTTTCCCAATATCGTGATAAAGCGCGCCTGCTCTAACTAGTAATGCATTTCCACCAATTTTGAATATCGCTGCTTCAGCTAAATTTGCTACTTGCAAGGAATGTTGAAAAGTGCCAGGTGCTTTGTAAGAAAGCTCCCTCAATAATTTATTATTGATGTTAGTGTATTCCATTAAGGTTACTTCAGTTGTTATGCCAAATAATTTTTCAAATGCATAAATAACGGGATAAGCAACTAATGACAAAATTACGCTTACTAAAAACCACAATAAGTGGTCCCAGTTAATTGGAATAAATGAACCTTCATGAATAATAGAAATACCGATATACCCTATTACATATGTTGTGTATATGAGTAACGCTGAAATTAAAAACTGTGAACGCCTCAATAAGTTTTTAATACTATTGATGGCCACCATTCCTGCGGTTAATTGTAAGAATATAAATTCATATCCATTGGGCACAAAGAAACCAGCTAAAACCACCACTAATAAATGAATATATAGTGCCAATCTTGTATCAAATATTACTCGAATGATAATGGGTACAATACAATAAGGAATAAAATATAGAGATGGCAAATTCAATCTTAGCGACCAAGAAAGTACCACTAACATTCCTGTAACAATACTTAATATCAAAAACATTTTACGCAAATCGGCATAAATGTCTTTTCTAAACATTGATAAGAAAACCATCAACAAGGTAAGTATCAAAGAAACTAGCAATGTTTGACCCAAAATTACTAAATACTTATTTCCTAAAACACCTAAACGGCGGTCATATTCATTTCTTAAAGACGCTAATATTCTAAATTTTGCATCATCCACCATGGTACTATTTTCAATAATCAAATCGCCTTTACCTACCATTCCTTCGTATGTACTGATATTACTTATTGCTTGATTATTTATTTTTAGGGTCAAGACTTCATCATAAATAATATTTTCTGCTAAGGTATTTTGCAATGCTGCAAAAACAATTCCTGTATCAATTTGCTTAATTGATGAAATTTGTTGGTGAAGTATTTCATAAGCTGAAACCAATGTATAATGCACATTAGGCTCAGATAAGGTTGCATTATTTCCCTTCATCAGGAAAAATTCATCTACATTTTTTTTCTTGATATTTACATTTCCAATAATACCAACATCCAAAACAGATGTCAACTTAGCTTTAACGATCGCTAATGATTGTTGCTTTTGAATTGAATTTTCGTTCAAGTACTTTTGTTTCCAAAGCACCAAAAACTCTTTTTCAAAAAGTGTTTTAATTTCATTTGTTATTTTTTGATCTAGTTGATAACAAGGCGCAGCTGATTTATTAATTTTATATTTCTCAGCATTAATTTCTTCCGCAGTCTTTTCAATGGCGAAATCAAATGGTGCAATTAAATCTTGATGCATCCAAGGTTTGCCTTTATCAAATTCATATTTAAATGTCCTTCCCTTTGGCAAGACCGAAACAATGATTGCTACGCAAATAACCACTAAACTATATTTAGTGAGGGCGATTCTTCGGAAGTGGTTTTTATTTGAATGAGTCATGTGGGGTGAAATTAAGAAAAAACATAGTTTTTACTCAATAAAATACAGAAAATCATAGATCTCCATCAATTAAATGCTTAAATTTGTAAAAAATCAAAACCTATGAAAAATGTTGTAATTGTTTCCGCAGCCCGTACACCAATGGGTAGTTTTGGCGGTTCGTTAAGTGCTGTTTCAGCAACCAAATTAGGCGCTATTGCTGTTCAAGAAGCAGTTAAGCGCGCTGGTATTGCAAGCGATCAAATTCAAGAAATTTATATGGGCAACGTGCTTTCCGCAAATTTAGGACAAGCACCTGCAACTCAAGCTGCAAAATTTGCTGGACTTGGAGATATTCCAAGTACTACCATTAATAAAGTTTGTGCTTCTGGCACAAAAGCAGTAATACTTGCTGCACAAAGTATTGCATTAGGCATCAACGAAGTTGTTGTTGCTGGCGGAATGGAAAGTATGAGTAACGTACCTTTCTACTTAGATAAAGCAAGACAAGGATATAAATTGGGACACCAACAAGTAACGGATGGTTTAATCAGAGATGGATTGTGGGATGTTTACAACGATTACCACATGGGTAATGCTGCAGAATTATGCGCAAGTACTTGTAACATTAGCAGAGAAGAACAAGATGTGTTTGCAATTGAAAGTTATCAAAGAGCACAAGCAGCATATGAGAAAGGATTATTCAAAGAAGAAATTGTTAATGTAGAAATTCCGGGTAGAGCAGGCGCTGTAACTGTTGTATCAGAAGATGAAGAATTTAAAGCTGTTAAATTTGACAAAATACCTACGCTTAAACCCGTATTTAAAAAAGACGGAACAGTAACAGCCGCAAATGCATCAACTTTAAATGATGGCGCATCTGCAATGGTATTAATGTCTGAAGAAAAAGCATTGGCATTGGGGTTAAAACCTTTAGCTAAAATAATTGGATATGCCGATGCACAACAAGCTCCAGAATGGTTTACTACTGCACCATCAAAAGCAATTCCAAGAGCACTTGCTAACGCAGGAATCAATGCAGATCAAGTTGATTTTTATGAAATCAATGAAGCATTTTCAGTAGTGGCATTAGCTAATAACCAAGAGTTAAAATTAGATTCAAATAAAGTAAATGTAAATGGTGGCGCTGTAGCACTTGGCCATCCACTAGGAAGTTCAGGTTGTAGAATTATCGTAACCTTACTTTCTGTTTTGAAACAAAACAATGGAAAAATTGGCGTTGCAGCTATTTGCAATGGCGGTGGCGGTGCATCTGCAGTTGTTATTGAGAGAATGAACTAAACCCATTTTATATCTATAAAAAAAGGCATATCACTTGATATGCCTTTTTTTATTTTTTATATTTAACTAAATTTAAAATCGATGAAAAAGTTAGTATTAGGTATTTCATTATTGTTTGTTTTTCAATTAGGCAAAGCGCAAGAAAAAGCAAAATTTGATCCGCAATTTTATTTACTTCAAGATTCTTTAAAAAGCTTGTCTTATAAAATTGTAAATGACCATGATGAATTAATTAGAAGAAACAGCACTTTTACTTTTATCAAAACTTTAGTTTCTGCTTTAAAAATTCCTAACTCTTTTGAATTCCCATTCGACTCTGTTGTTTCTATTTCAATATTAAACTCACCAGATAATCAATTCAGAATTTTCACTTGGCACCTCCGTACCGATGATGGTCATTATCGATATTATGGAGCGATACAAAAAAATGATCCGAAAAAATTAGCACTCTACCCTCTTTTTGACAATTCTGCTTTTATTCAAAACCCTCAAGACACTGTTTTAAATAAAGACGGCTGGTACGGCGCCCATTATTACACCATTATTGTTCCAAAACGAGGTTCGACTAAAAATAAAAAATATGTTTTATTAGGATGGAAAGGCCATAACCGAAATAGCCAACAAAAAGTAATTGAAGTGCTGAGTTTTGCAAAAGATGGAAGCCCAATTTTTGGTGCCGATATCATTAAGCTTAAAAACAAAACACAAAAAAGAATGGTATTTGAATATACTTCACAGGCAAGTATGATGTTGCGCTACCTTACAGATAAAAAATGGATTGTATATGACCATTTAGCAGCTCCAAATGCCCGCAGTGAAGGCAATTTCGAGGTATATGGACCAGACCTTTCCTATGATGGATTAAAATACAAAAGAGGCAAATGGTTTTTAATGGAAAAAATCGATTTAAGAAACGAACCCTCTATCAATGACGCTAAATTTAATAACCCTTTAGAAAAATAATCATGAAAAGATTTTCTTTTTTAAGCATTGCTTTATTGCTTTTTATAAACGCTATCGCGCAAGTGCAAAGCAATAAAAAAACATTAACCAACGAAGAAATATGGGGTAAAAACTACTTTGGCTCCAAAAGTATCAGTGGCTTAAACCCAATGAATGATGGGAAAAGCTATAGTAGTATATATACCGACCCCATTAGTAAAAAGAAATACCTTCTTGCATATAGCTATGCAACAGGTGCGGTAACAGACACCATTTTAAAGGAAGAAGAACTTCAAATCAAATTGCCGAATGAAATTGTTCAAGTTAAATTAGAATCTTATTCATTTAGTGACGACGAAAAACAATTAATCTTAAGTACAGACGCAGAAAGTATTTATAGACGTTCTACTAAAGAAATATGCTATATATACAACCGCGCAAACAAAAGCCTGCAGAACCTTTCAGATTATGGCAAACAACAGTTTGCAACATTTTCGCCCGATGGTTTAAACATTGCATTTGCTAGAAATAATAATATTTACATCAGAAATATTGCCACTCGTTTAGAAACTAAAATAACCGAAGATGGCGAATGGGAACAGATTATTAATGGTGGTACCGATTGGGTGAATGAAGAAGAATTTGCTTTTACTCGCGCATTTTTTTGGTCGCCAGACAGCAAAAAAATTGCTTATTATAAATTTGACGAAAGCAACGTAAGACGCTTTAGTATGACACAATACGGCGCTTTATATCCGAATGAATATCAATATAAATATCCAAAAGCGGGCGAAGCAAATGCAAAAGTAAGCTTACACATTTATCACCTTAACACCCAACAAACCATTCCTGTTGAAATTGGATTAGACACCAATCAATATATTCCAAGAATTAAATGGACAAATCAAGCAAACACCTTATGTGTATTGAGACTCAACAGACACCAAGATCAATTAGATTATTTGCTAGTTAATGCATTAACCGGTAAAGCAAATGTATTGTTAACCGAAAAAAGCAATACCTACATCGACATCAATGATGATTTATACTTCTTGAAAAATAATAGTGCTTTTATCATTAGCTCTGAGAAAGACGGCTTCAATCATTTATATTTATATGACATGAAAGGTCGTTTAATTAACCAGATTACTAAAGGTAATTGGGAAATAACAGAATTTTATGGCCTTAATCATGCTGAAAGTAAGTTGTATTTTCAAGCTGCAAAAGTAAATGCCATGCAAAGAGAAATTTATTCAATTGGCATTAATGGAAAGGGAATTCAAAAATTAACTAATAACATCGGTACTAATACCGCTAAATTCAGTACAGATTGTGCCTATTTTATTAATTTCTATTCAAATGCCAATACGCCTAATTTCATTAGCTTACACGATCAAACAGGTAAACAATTAAGGGTCTTAGAAGAAAATAAAATGCTGAAGGATAAACTCAATGATTATGCTTTGAGTAAAAAAGAATTTCTAATCATTCCAGGTGCAGATAATACACCTCTAAACGCATGGATGATTAAACCGTTAGATTTTGATGCCAATAAAAAATATCCTGTGTTTATGTTTTTATATGGAGGCCCTGGAAGCCAACAGGTAACAGATGCTTGGGGTGCTGCAAATTATTTATGGTATCAAATGTTAGCTTCAAAAGGCTACATTGTAGTATGTGTTGACAACAGAGGTACTGGCGCAAGAGGAGCTGCATTTAAGAAAAGCACTTTCTTACAATTAGGCAAACTTGAAATTGAAGATCAAATAAATGCCGCTAAATGGTTAGGGAATCAAAGCTATGTAGATGCTAGCCGCATTGGCATTCAAGGTTGGAGTTTTGGCGGATATATGTCATCTTTAGCCATTACAAAAGGTGCTGATTATTTTAAAATGGCTATTGCTGTTGCACCCGTTACCAATTGGAAATATTACGATTCAATTTATACCGAAAGGTACCTTCATACACCAAAAGAAAATAAATCGGGATATGAAGATAACTCTCCGATCAACTTTGTAGATAAAATAAAAGGCAAGTATTTAATCGTACATGGAACAGCAGATGACAATGTACATTTTCAAAATTCTGCTGATATGGTAAATGCAATGATTAAAGCTAACAAAAAATTTGAATCAGCTTATTATCCAAATAAAAACCATTCCATTGCTGGAGGAAATACACGTTTACATTTATATAATTTAATGACTGATTTTATTTTGACTAATCTTTAATTATTTAAAAACAAAGTTGAAATACATCACCAAAACCATTTGGATACTTTCATTAGTTAGCTTATTTACGGATATGTCTAGCGAAATGTTGTATCCAATTTTACCAATTTATTTGAAATCACTTGGGTTCTCAATTGTTCTAATAGGTGTATTTGAAGGTTTTGCAGAAGCCATTACAGGTTTAAGCAAAGGTTATTTTGGAAAGTGGTCGGACCAATCGGGTAAAAGAGTTCCTTTTATTCAAGTAGGTTATGGAATGAGTGGCATTGCCCGACCTTTATTAGTATTGATAGCAAATCCTTTTTGGGTATTTCTGATGCGTAGTTTAGATCGACTTGGTAAAGGAGTTCGAACCGCGGCCCGTGACGCATTGTTGTCTGACGAGACCACAACTAGTAATAAAGCAAAAGTTTTTGGTTTCCATAGAGCCTTAGACACATTTGGAGCTGTTTTAGGACCAGGAATTGCATTGATATATTTACACTACTACCCTAACGACTATAAAAACCTTTTTTTAATCGCATTTTTTCCAGGTTTATTAGCCATCCTGACTTCGGGATTAATTAAAGAAAGTAAACTCACCATCAAAGAAGCGACAAAGGAAAGTTTCAAACTAAGAGGTTTATTGTCCTTTTGGAAAAACAGTTCTAGTAACTACAAAAAACTAACAATAGGTCTTGTGGCATTTAGTTTAATTAATAGTTCAGATGTTTTTCTATTATTGAAAGCCAAAGATTACGGAGTCAACGACACCTATGTGATCGGCTTATTTATGTTCTATAATTTCATTTATGCTTTCTTTTCATTCCCGATGGGTGCACTTGCTGATCGAATAGGATTGAAAACAATTTTCTTATTTGGTCTAGCAATCTTTGCATTCACCTATTTTGGAATGGCCCTTTTCAAGGGAACATCTTTACTTATTTTTCTGTTTTTTATTTATGGAATATATTCTGCCGCAACCGAAGGAATTGCAAAAGCTTGGATCTCTAATGTTACTAAAAAAGAACATACCGCAACTGCAATAGGCACTTTCACAAGCCTTCAAAGTATTGCAACACTTGTGTCTAGTTCTACCGCAGGATTAATCTGGTATCATCTAGGAGCTAATACATTATTTATATATACTGGCATAGGAACCTCATTGGTTTTTCTATATTTTTTATGGCGGGTACCCTATCAAATAAAATAAAAAAAGCGGCTGAATATTCAGCCGCTTTTTTTATGAATGTGTGTTTAGGAATTACCTAACACCGTGCATTAATTTTTTCAATTTAGGTGTTAACGCAAATAAAATAATTGCTGCTAAACCAGTTAATACCACAAACACCATAAAGAATTCAAACAAATTATGAATTTCAAATCCAGCAAAAACAGGATTATGATCTGTGATTTGATTTTGTGACAATAACGTTAATTGTTCTGCAGTTGGAACTACTTTTTTATCCAATACACCTTGTAAATCGATGCCTAATTCTTGTGCTTTGATAAATTTATCACCTGTTGCAGGCATAATAGAACCAAGTGTTCCAGCTAAAGCGTAACCGGATGCATTTGACAAAAAGAATACTCCGTATAATAAAGATGAAAATCTTTTTGGCGATAATTTACCTACCAAAGACAAACCAATTGGTGATAAACATAATTCAGCTGCAGTTTGAATTAAATAAAGTAAGATTAACCATTTAATCGCTAATAAACCATTGTTGCCTAAATCTTTTACGTTATAAGCAATGATAAAATAACTCAATGCGATAAGTGCTAAACCAAACGATTGTTTCATTGGTGAAATTGGCTCTCTGTCTTTACTTCTTAAATAATCCCATAGCATACTAAATGGCACTGCAAAAGCAACAACAAATAGGCCATTGAAGATTTGCACCATTGAAGGCGGCATATTCCATCCGAAGAAATTACGATCGGTTTGGTTATCAGCAATGAAAGTTAACGATGAACCTGCTTGCTCAAATGCTGCCCAAAAGAAAATCACAAAGAATGCGACAATATAAATTACAAAAATTCTATCGCGTTCAACTTTAGTTAAAGATGAATCTGAAATAATTAAGCCCGCTAGCGTTAAACCACTTGAATAAATTAATGAATAAATTAAATTCTGTCCGAATTGAAAGTGGATTGTTGCACCTAAAACAAAGAATGCAATTACCGCTGTAACTAGTGCTTTTGTAGAGAATACTGCTTTTTGAGACTCTCCTTCTTCAAAATCTGCACTATCATTTTTCGAAGGCAAACCTCCAAGTGGTTTTCCATCTGGAGATACAACATATTTATTTTTTAAGAAATAAAATACAGCTGTACCAATTAACATAGCGATAGAAGCCGCTAAAAAACCGTATTTAAATGCATGAATATCTCTAATACCAGCCGCATCTTTTACGTCACCAATTAATGGGCAAATTAATTGACCTAAGAATGCACCTAAATTAATGCCCATGTAAAAAATGGTAAAAGCGGTATCTAATTTATTTTTTTCTTGTTTTGGATATAAGCTACCAACCATACTAGAAATGTTTGGTTTGAAAAATCCATTTCCAAAAATAATGATCCCTAATGCAGACCACATTAAAGTGTTTGCTAAAGGTAAGTTTGTTCCAAAAATACTCGCACTTGCAAAAAGTAGAAACTGACCAAGAGCCATCATTAAACCACCTATTAGGATACAGTTTCTATTTCCAAAAAAACGATCGGCAATAAATCCACCTAACATTGGAGTTAAATAACATAAACCTAAAAATCCACCATATATTAATGAAGCATCTTCTTCTTTCATCATTAATGAATTCACTAGGAACAAGGTTAAAATGGCGCGCATTCCATAAAAGTTGAATCGCTCCCACATCTCTGTTCCAAATAAAACCCAAAGTCCTTTAGGA
>JBDKFN010000050.1:0-11804 GCA_039798705.1 Bacteroidota bacterium | reverse complement strand
TATCAGAAAACACCATTTGCCCAACGGAATAATATCCAGATCCACCGGTGCCCGTTACCGATCCGCCAGATACAGGTACTGTTTCTTGCGCAGATGCATTTACTTGAAACAAAACCAAGCAAACAAAAAATAACAATATAGATTTAATTGACATCAATTCCTTTTATTATAGGGGTAGTAAATTTACAAAAAAAATAGCAACTTCCTTGTAAATCAGCAGTTAAGTTTGTATTTAAATTTAAAACCAAGCCATTTTATCCAAAAAAAAAGCCCTTAGTGAACTAAGGGCTTTTCTTAAAAATGAATATTGAAAACTATGCTTCTGCAACTACTGCCTCGAAAGGAATAATTGAAACATAAGACTTATTGTCTTTTTTCTTTCTAAATTCTACTGTACCATCAACTAAAGCGAATAAAGTATGGTCTTTACCGATACCTACATTCTTTGCTGGATGGTGTTTAGTACCTCTTTGACGAACAATGATATTACCAGCGATAGCTGATTGACCACCATAAATCTTGATACCTAATCTTTTACTGTGGGATTCGCGACCGTTTTTCGAACTACCGGCCCCTTTTTTATGTGCCATTTCTTATATTTCTTTAATGGTTTTTACCTTTTTTAACTAAGCTACAATATTTGAAATTTGGATTTTAGTAAAGTACTGACGATGTCCGTTCTTTTTCTTGTATCCTTTTCTACGTTTTTTCTTAAAAACGATTACTTTGTCACCTTTTAAATGAGACAGGATTGTAGCTGTAACTTTAGAACCAGAAACAGTAGGAGCACCTACAGTAACTTTTCCGCCATTATCAACTAATAAAACCTTGTCAAATTCAATACTAGCGCCCTCATCTCCTTGTAGTCTGTGTACAAAGATTTGCTGGTCTTTTGCAACTTTAAACTGTTGCCCGGCTATATCTACTATTGCGTACATGTTGGTTTATTTGGTTTTTAATTATTTTAATGAATCGCAAAAGTAAGCAAATTGCATTAAAATCCAAATTTAGATTGAAAATTATTCAGTTTTTAGTTCATTTTCCCATTTACTCACAACAACTGTTGCAATAGAATTACCAATTACATTAGTTGCAGAGCGGCCCATATCTAAAATTGGATCAATTCCCATTAATAGTAATAAACCTGCTTCAGGGATATGAAACATCGATAAAGTACCTGCAATAACTACTAAAGATGCTCTTGGAACACCCGCAATCCCTTTACTCGTTAACATTAATACCAATAACATGGAAATTTGCTCTTGTATACTTAATGTAATGCCATACGATTGCGCTATAAACAAGGAAGCAAAGGTCATATACATCATAGATCCATCTAAATTGAATGAATAGCCTAAGGGTAAAACAAAACTTACAATTTTGTTACCACAACCAAACTTTTCTAACTGTTGAATGGTTTTTGGTAAAGCTGCTTCACTACTTGAAGTAGTATATGCTATTAAAACTGGGTCTAATATGTGTTTCAATAAAGAAAATATCCTTTTTTTAATTACAGCGGCACCTGCAGAAATTAATACCAACCATAAAACCAATAAACCGAAGTAGAATTCCAGAATAAAAATACCATAATTACCTAATACACTTATACCTTGTTGAGCAATTACTGCTGTCATGGCACCAAAAACGGCAAAAGGTGCAAAATTCATTACAAAGCCTGTCACTTTTAACATTACTTCTGATAAGGCATCCATTGCAGATATAACACCTTTACCTTTTTCGCCAATAGCAGCTGTTCCTATTCCGAAAAATAATGAGAAAACGATAATTTGAAGTATTTCATTTTTAGCCATAGCTTCAAAAATGCTTTTTGGGAAAACATGTTTGATGAATTCTTTGACAGATAAGGCCGCTTTTTCTATACCAGTGCTAGCTGTTTCAGGGGGTAAAGAAAGTGCCATCATTTTACCTGGCTGGAATAAATTCACTAAAATCATCCCTAAAAAAAGTGAAACAAATGTGGCAGATAAAAACCATAACAAAGTTTTCCCGCCAATTCTTCCAACAGCATTTAAATCACCTAATTTAGCAACGCCAACTACTAATGTAGCAAACACCAATGGTGAAATTATCATTTTAACTAAGTTCAAAAAGATATCACTTAAGATGGGAATAAACTCCACAAAGCCAGCAATACCGGGCATGTCTTTATTGATATTACAATAAAATCCGGTGGCAATACCCAATAGAAGAGCAACAAAAATGTAAAGCGTTAATTTATTTTTCATGATTTATTATTCCTTGCTTGCACCTTCGTTCCACATTTGTGTTTTTAGCACATAAGTGCTGTCTGTTTTTTTCGACCAAATATTTACGTAGTTGTAACTTTCAATGTCAACAGTATCTTTAGCATTCATTATAATAGAAATACCTGCTGTACCAGTTTCAATAATTTGGTCGTCGGAACCATAAATTGAAACAGGTTGGTATTTAATTCCACACAAACCAAATTCATAGGCATTTTTATACCAATTTTGAATGGCTTTAATTCCCTTATTTCCGGCCTCTCCAGGAGGGTAAATGGTCGCATCTGCTGCAAATATCTGAGTTAAACTATCTGCATCTTTGTTGCCAACTAATTCCATTAATTGTGCATCAGATTTGCTAACTATGGCGTTCATTTGTGCTTCGCTGATGCCTTGTTTGCTTTGATTACAAGCAAATAAATAAGAAATGCTGATCATCAATAAGGCTAATTGGCTTTTTTTCATGGTTTGTGTTTTTAATATTGCCTAAATTAACGAAGCTTACGGCAATTCCAAAATTTGTTCACAATTTGAATACAAAACTTATATTTGTGGCATGTGGTACAATAATATTCTAGAAACAATAGGGAATACTCCTTTAGTTAAATTAAATAAAATAACTAATGCAATTCCTGCAACAGTATTGGCAAAGGTTGAATCAACCAACCCAGGCAATTCAATTAAAGACCGTATGGCTTTAAAGATGATTGAAGATGCAGAACGTGATGGTCGATTAAAACCAGGAGGAACAATTATTGAAGGAACTTCAGGAAACACTGGTATGGGACTTGCCATTGCTGCAGTAATCAAAGGATATAAATGTATTTTTACTACCACAGATAAACAGTCAAAAGAAAAAGTTGATGCCTTACGTGCATTTGGTGCGGAAGTAATTGTATGTCCAACCAATGTTGAGCCAGAAGATCCTCGTTCGTATTATTCTGTTTCTTCAAGATTGGTAAATGAAATTCCTAATGCTTGGAAACCCAACCAATACGATAATTTGTCGAATTCATTGGCACATTATGAGCAAACAGGACCAGAAATTTGGAATCAAACGGAAGGGAAAATTACACACTTAGTGGTTGGAGTTGGAACAGGTGGAACCATTTCAGGTACAGCAAAATATTTAAAAGAACAAAATCCAAATATTAAAATTATTGGAATTGATACCTATGGTTCTGTATTTAAAAAATACAAAGAGACCGGTATTTTCGATAAGGATGAAATTTACCCATACATCACCGAAGGAATTGGTGAAGATTTTTTACCTGAAAACGTTGACTTCAGTTTAATTGATCAATTTGAAAAAGTAACAGATAAAGATGCTGCCTTAATGACTAGAGAAATTGCTAGACAAGAAGGTATATTTGCTGGAAACTCAGCGGGTTCAGCTATTGCAGGTTTATTGCAATTAAAAAATCAATTCAAAGAAAGCGATGTGGTAGTGGTAATTTTCCACGACCATGGTACAAGATATTTAGGTAAAATGTACAACGATGATTGGTTGAGAGAACGTGGATTTTTAGAAAGAAACAAAGCAAAATTTGCAGAAGATTTAATCGCAAA
This sequence comes from Bacteroidota bacterium, assembly GCA_039798705.1. Lineage (GTDB taxonomy): Bacteria > Bacteroidota > Bacteroidia > Sphingobacteriales > Sphingobacteriaceae > CAIKLP01. Next base: position 7,971 of record JBDKFN010000050.1, on the reverse strand, counting down.
TCATAGAGAATTAAATTTAATAACGGTCAATGAAAACAGCCTTATTGCAGAGGCTTGCGAAAAAATGAATAAATATGGTATTTCACAAATACCAGTAGTCAATGATGCTGCAGAATTTGTAGGTTCATTAACAGATACTCATTTATTCTCAATTTTATTAAATGATGAAAGTGTGAAATCAAAACCTACTAAAGATGTGATGCAAGCACCATTTACGCAAGTGCCTTCAAATGCAACGATAGAAGAGGTTTCAAAGAAATTAACTAAAGATAATCCTGCCGTAATTGTGCAAGATAGGGGTGGTAATGTTCACATTATTACCAAGTACGATGTAATTCAATCTATTGCTGAATAATCAGCAATAGATTGAAATTATTTAGACTCTTTTAATATCAGCACCAATCGCTTTTAACCTAGCTTCGATATCTTGGTAACCTCTATCAATTTGTTCGATGTTCGAAATAACACTTTTTCCTTCTGCAGAAAGTGCAGCAATCAATAAAGAAACTCCTGCTCTAATATCAGGTGAAGTCATGGCAATTCCTCTTAACTGAGTTTTTCTTCCAAGCCCTATGATGTTTGCTCTGTGTGGATCACATAGAATAATTTGAGCGCCCATGTCAATTAATTTATCGACAAAGAATAACCTGCTTTCAAACATTTTCTGATGAATAAGAACACTTCCTTTTGCTTGTGTAGCTACTACCAAAACGATACTCAATAAGTCTGGCGTAAAACCAGGCCAAGGAGAATCTGCAATGGTTAAAATTGATCCATCAATAAATGTGTCAATTTCATAAATATCTTGAGATGGAATATAAATATCATCACCTCTGCGTTCCAATTTAATTCCAAGTTTTTTGAAAACTTCAGGAATCATTCCGAGCGCATCATAATTTACATTTTTAATGGTAATTTCTGATTGAGTCATTGCTGCAAGGCCAATGAAACTGCCTATCTCAATCATGTCTGGTAACATTCTATGTTCACAGCCGCCTAATTTTTCAACACCTTCAATGGTTAATAAATTAGAACCAACACCAGTGATATTAGCACCCATTGAATTCAACATTTTACATAGTTGTTGAATGTATGGTTCGCATGCTGCATTGTAAATAGTGGTTTGACCTTTTGCTAATACTGCAGCCATTAAAATATTGGCAGTACCTGTTACAGATGCTTCATCTAATAACATGTAAGCACCTTTAAGCTCAGATGCATCCACACTAAAAAATGAATCTTTAGGGTCATAAGAAAATTTAGCACCTAATTTTTCAAATCCTAAAAAGTGGGTATCTAGTCTTCTTCTTCCAATTTTATCACCACCAGGTCTTGGAATAAACGCACGTTTAAACCTTGCTAACAAAGGCCCTACAATCATTACAGAGCCTCTCAGCGAAGAACCTTTTTGTTTAAATACTTCTCCTTTGAAATATTCTTGATCAATTTGATCTGCTTGAAAAGTGTAAGTATCTTTTGATTCTCTATTCACTTTTACGCCCATGTCTTGTAATAAATCGATTAATTTATTGACATCGACAATGTCTGGAATGTTTGATATTCTTACAACTTGATCGGTTAATAAAACAGCAGAAATAATTTGCAAAGCTTCATTCTTTGCACCTTGAGGAGTAATTTCTCCTTTTAGTTTTTTACCGCCAATAATTTCAAAACTTTGCATAATATTTCCTTAGTATCTTTGTTTACCGTTTGAATTCTTTTTATTTCTATTGTTGTTATTATTGTTTTTTCCGTGGTTGTTTTTGTGGTTGTTTTGACGACCTGCATTGGGTTTTGGCCTACTAACTTCCACTTTAACTAAATTGATATTTTCAGCTAAAGTCAATTCATTATTGGATAAACTTTTTAAATCTTTAATGATGGTTTCATCGGCAACTGTATCTTTATTCCAAGTCACATAAGCCATTTTCATAAAGTTTGCAATGGATGCAGTCATTTGAGCTTGTTGCGCAGGATCAGTAAGTGCTTTTGCTTTTTCTATAAGCAATTCGTTGGTTTTGCCGTAATGTTTGTATTTAATTCTGTTCGTTGGATAAGGAACCCTTTGAGGTTTTGTTTCGAAGGTTTCTCTAGAAGGAATAGGATAGGGTGAATCAACATCTAAATCAAAATCTGCAATGATAAATAGATGATCCCAAAGCTTGTGTTTAAAGTCAGCTACATCTCTTAAATGAGGATTTAAAAAGCCCATTAAATCAATAACCGCTTGCGCATGTATGTTTCTGTTTTCTTTAGTATCTAAAGTTTTGATAAAACGAACCATATTCTGAATATTTCTTCCATATTCAGCATACAATAAACTTGGTCTTTGGGTATTATAATCGAATTCCATTTTGTTGTTTAAGCGGTTTAAATCAATAGCTTTTTGGATTTTCCAGGCTATTTAACAATTCGCAGTTTAGCAAATTTAAGTAAAAGTTGCTTCTGTCCTAATTCTTTGAAGAGAATTGTTGTTTTTATGTCGGATGGAGGTCCTTCCAGTGTCAAAACCTTACCAAATCCAAATTTTTGATGTTCCACTTCCATTCCAATTTCAATTTCTTTTGGATCAGAAGCGATAAAGTCGCCTGAAACTTGGTGTTCAAAAGGTTTAGAAAGCACCGACTTTTGTGGAGTTGGTTTATTTGTAGGACTAATTTTGGTATAACTGTTTGTATCGTGATCTATATATCCCGCATTTTTCAACGGTTTTGGAGTAAATTTTAAATTTAAATATTGAGGATCTATTTCTTCAATAAAACGGCTAGGTTCACAAGAAATTAAAGTTCCCCAACGGTACCTAGATGTCGCAAAAGAAAGGGTCAATTTACTTTCCGCTCTTGTAATGGCTACATAGAATAATCTTCTTTCTTCTTCTAAATCTGTTCTAGAATTAATAGACAATTGAGAAGGGAATAAATTCTCTTCTAAACCAACGATGTACACATTTTTAAATTCCAATCCTTTAGCCGAATGGATGGTCATCAACGAAACGGTGTCTTTGTCTTCTTCGTCGGCTGCTTCATTTCCTGTTAGCAAAGCAACATCTTGCAAGAAACCTCCTAAGCCAATGTCTTCGGTAGTTTCGTTCTCCGTATAATCTTTAATACCGTTTAATAATTCTTGAATATTTTCATAACGGCTCAATCCTTCAATCGATTTGTCGTCGTATAAATCTTTTAATAAACCAGTTTGTTTAGCGATGTGATTGGCCACCTCAAAAGCATTTTCAGATTTAACCAAAACCCCAAAACTTTTAATCATGGTAAAGAATTCTTCAATTACTTTTCCAGATTTTCCACCAATAAATTGTGATGCGGTTTCTGCTATAGCTAACAAGGTTTTGTTTTGCTCATCTGCAGCAATAATTAATTTATCTAAACTGGTTTTTCCAATACCACGAATAGGGTAGTTGATTACCCTTTTGAACGCTTCTTCGTCAGCAGGGTTAACCGTTAGTCGAAAATAAGCGATTAAATCTTTGACTTCTTTTCTTTGGTAAAAAGACAGTCCGCCGTATATTTTATATGGAATATTAAGTTTCCTTAGGGCTTCCTCCATGGCTCTCGATTGAGAATTGGTACGGTAAAGAATTGCGAAATCTTGGTTGTTTAAACTCAAGTTTGCTTTGTCTTCCATTATAGATTCAGCAACTAATTTACCTTCTTCGTTATCGCTAAATGCCCTAAGTAAAGTAATTTTTTCACCATGATCTTTTTCAGAAAAAATATTTTTCTTTAATTGTTCTGTGTTGTTGGCTATAATACCGTTTGCAACTTTTACGATGTTTTGTGTTGAACGGTAGTTTTGTTCTAATTTATATACTTTTAAATCAGGATAATCTTTTTCAAAATTTAAAATATTTTGAATATTTGCACCCCTAAAAGCATAAATACTTTGTGCGTCATCGCCAACCACACAGATGTTTTCATGGATTGCCGCTAATTTTTTTACAATTAAATATTGTGCATAGTTCGTGTCTTGGTACTCATCAACCATTAAGTATTTAAACTTGTTTTGGTATTTGTATAAAACATCTGGATGTTCTCTTAAAAGAATATTCGTTTTATATAAAAGATCATCAAAATCCATTGCACCTGCTTTCATACATCTTCCAGCATAAATCGAATATAAATAGCCTATCTTGCTTCTTCCAGCTGCATAATCGTCACCTTGAATGGTTGTATTGTCGTTATATTCTTGTGCAGATATTAAATTGTTTTTAGCAGAAGAAATTCTGTTGTAAACATAGTTGACATTGTATAATTTTTCATCAAGTGCCTGTTCTTTTATGATGGCTCTTAATAAACTTTTACTATCATCGGTATCGTAAATAGTAAAGTTAGCAGGGTAACCAATTTTATCAGCTTCTATTCTGAGGATTTTTGCAAAAACAGAGTGGAACGTTCCCATCCAAATATTTTTAGCTTCTGGACCCACAATTTGATTGATACGATCGCGCATTTCCTTAGCAGCTTTATTGGTAAAAGTTAAAGCAAGTATAGAAAATGGATCAGCGCCCTGTTTAATGATATGTGCAATGCGAACGGTAATTACCCTGGTTTTTCCAGAGCCAGCGCCCGCAACAATCATCATTGGACCTTTTATGTTTTCAACAGCTGCTTGCTGTTGTGGATTTAAATTAGCTAAATAGTTCAAAACTCCTCCTCATCGTAAGGTATCAAAAGTACAATTTAATTGCTAAAAATTATAGCCAAATATTTTTTAGATTTCTCATTTTGTGGATATCTCTATTGCTTTTTTTCCTACTTTAGCTCACAGAAAAAAACCTATTATGGAACATATAAAAAACTACATCGATCAACATAAAGATCGTTTTTTAAACGAGTTATTGGATTTATTAAAAATCCCTTCTGTTAGTGCTGATTCTGCTTATGCTGCAGACGTAATGAAAACTGCAGAATTTGTAAAAGAAAAATTAATTGCTGCAGGTGCAGACAAAGTGGAAGTATGTCCAACAGCTGGATATCCAATTGTTTATGGCGAAAAAATTATTAGCCCAAATTTACCTACTGTTTTGGTATATGGACATTATGACGTACAACCTGCAACACCTTTAGAATTATGGGATACACCACCATTTGAACCAACCATTCGTAAAACTGCTATTCATCCAGAAGGTGCAATTTTTGCAAGAGGTTCATGTGATGATAAAGGTCAAATGTACATGCATGTAAAAGCATTTGAATTGATGATGCAAACAAATACCTTGGCATGCAATGTGAAATTCATGATTGAAGGGGAAGAAGAAGTTGGTTCTTCTAACTTAGGAATTTTTGTGAAAGCAAATAAAGAAAGATTAAAAGCGGATGTGGTTTTAATTTCAGATACTTCAATTCTTGCCAATGATTTACCTTCTATTGACTGCGGATTAAGAGGTTTAAGTTATGTGGAAGTTGAAGTAACCGGTCCAAACCGCGATTTACATTCAGGTGTATACGGAGGAGCTGTAGCAAATCCAATCAATATTTTAGCAAAAATGATTGCGCAAATGCATGATGAAAATAATCACATAACCATACCTGGTTTTTATGATAATGTTTTGACAGTTTCTGAAACTGATCGTGCTGAAATGGCTAAAACTCCATTTGATTTAAAAGATTATATCACTGATTTAGCAGTTTCTGAAGATTGGGGAGAGAAAGGATATTCTACTATTGAAAGAACTGGAATTCGCCCAACCCTAGACGTTAACGGTATTTGGGGTGGTTATACAGGCGAAGGTGCAAAAACTGTTTTGCCTTCAAAAGCCTTTGCGAAAATCTCTATGAGATTAGTTCCTAATCAAACTTCAGAAGAAATCACCAAATTATTTGCTGATTATTTTACCAGCATTGCTCCTAAATCTGTTAAGGTTGAAGTTAGACCTCACCATGGTGGAGAGCCTGTATTAACACCTACAGATTCCATTGCATTTAAAGCTGCAAGCAAAGCAATGGAAATGACATATGGTAAAACACCTATTCCTACAAGAGGTGGAGGAAGTATTCCAATTGTTGCACTATTCGAAAAAGAATTAGGATTAAAATCTGTGTTAATGGGTTTTGGTTTAGATTCTGATGCTTTACATTCACCAAACGAACATTACGGTTTATTTAATTACTATAAAGGCATTGAAACTATTCCATTGTTTCATGAGTACTTTGCAGCAATGAGTAAATAAAAATATGAATCACCTTGCTTCTGAGCGTTCGCTTTATTTATTACAACATGCCCAAAACCCTGTAGATTGGTATCCATGGGGACAAGAGGCACTAAATAAATCGAACGCGGAGAACAAGTTATTGATCATCAGTATTGGTTATGCAGCCTGTCATTGGTGTCATGTAATGGAACATGAATGTTTCGAAGACGACGACGTCGCTCAAGTAATGAACGATCGTTTTGTTTGCATTAAAATTGATCGAGAAGAAAGACCAGACCTCGATCAAATATATATGAACGCCTTGCAATTGATGAAAGGCCAAGGAGGCTGGCCACTCAACATCATCGCATTGCCCAATCAAAAACCCATCTACGGGGGTACTTATTTTAAAAAAGCAGATTGGATTGCTGTTCTAACTAATATTGCAGATTATTATAATCATAAACCTGCCGAAACCATTGAATATGCTGATAAATTAACTTCAGGTATTCAACAAATGGATCAGTTGATTCCAACAGAAAATAACCAAACATTCGAAATTGCTGCATTGAAAAATGCCATTGAAAGAATCTTACCTTATAGCGATTTTACTTATGGTGGACATCAAGGTGCTCCAAAATTTCCGATGCCAACTTATTATTCCTTCTTGTTAAAGTATGCTCACATCACGAATGATGAAAGGGTAGCAGCCTTTGTACAGTTGACTTTGAATCAAATGGCAAACGGTGGAATTTACGATCATTTACAAGGTGGGTTTTGTAGGTATGCTGTAGATGAAAAATGGAAAGTGCCACATTTTGAGAAAATGCTTTATGATAATGCACAGTTAATTTCTTTATATGTTGCTGCATTTTTAAAATTTAAAAATCCATTATATGAATCAGTTGCTAAACAAACAATTGATTTCTGTATGACTGAGTTTTATCAAACAGGTCAAGGGTTTCAGTCTGCTTTAGATGCAGATTCGGAAGGAGTGGAGGGTAAATATTATTGTTTTTCCAAACAGGAAATTATTTCAGTTTTAGGTCTTGATGCTGAATTATTTTGCGACTATTATGAAATTACGGATGAAGCGAATTGGGAAGAAGATAGAAATATTTTACATCGAGTAAAACCTGAAGAATCTATTGCAGCTGAATTTGGTTTAACACCAACAGCATTAAAAATTAAAATTCAAGAAAATCAAAAAACTTTATTGAATTATCGAAACAAGCGGATAAAACCTGCATTAGATGATAAACAGCTAACCTCTTGGAATGCTTTAATGATAAAGGCGCTAGCCGATGCATATTTAGCTTTTGATGAAATTAAATACTATGAAACTGCTTTATCGGTAGGCTGTTTTTTAGTAGATAATTTATTAGCTCAAGAAGTTTTATACAGGACATATAAAAATAAGGAAGCAAAAATTCCAGGTTTTTTAGATGACTATGCTTTAACTATTGATGCTTTTATTGCACTTTATGAAATTACATTTGACGAAAAATGGTTAACCTTAGCTAATCAATTAATTGCAATTTGTGTAGCAAAATTTCAAGACGAAAACACTGGAATGTTTTATTATACGGCAATTACAGATACTCCTTTAATTGCTAGACAATTTGAATTAGTGGATAATGTAATACCTTCAAGTAATGCTATTTTGGCTCATGCGCTCATAAAATTAGGTCATTTACTTGATCATGATGATTATATTCAAATGGCAGAAAAGAATTTGAATACAATGTTGCTTAAAACATCCAATAACGTTTCATCATATTCAAATTGGGCTAGCTTAATGTTGAATAGTATTTCAAATACTACAA
>JBDKFN010000049.1:0-13207 GCA_039798705.1 Bacteroidota bacterium | reverse complement strand
CATCGTACCTTTGCTGTAAGCCAACGTTCTAGAATTTGGTTCATCTCTCATCACCTTGCTATATCCTGCATTTACTCTCCATTTAATATCATTTGCAAATTGCTTGTCAAAATTAATCTGAGATGATAATAATTTTTTACTAGTATACTCATAAGAATATGCTTTAATTAACACAGTATCATATTGACCAGATAATAAATCGTAACCATTTCTTAAAACAGTATTGTTATCAGTATTGATACTTAAAATATTTTTGAATGCAATTTTTGAATGCTCGCCAATTTGATAAGATGCGTTTGCAATGGCTCCCCATGCAACATTATTTCTATAATTATCATCTTTAAAATCAAATAACCTACCATCATTATCAAAATCTTGTCTTTGAATTCTATTGAAACGATACGTATTATTATAGGTTATACCTGTAACTAAGCCCGCATCTCTTCCTGCTATTTTAGTTTTTGAACCGTATAATAACTGAAAATTAGAACCAGGTAAGGCACTGGTCTTTTCATATCCCCAATCATTTTTAATTGTTCTTGTAATGGCTGCAGATTTGTATACACTACTAGGGAAATCAGCTCTTGAAGGTAAATTTTTTACAAAATCTCTACTGCCATCGTCAATTCCAAAAAATTCATATTTACCTTTATTTTCATTTTGATAAAATGTTTTTCCTGTAGAAGCTTCATTGTAATTTGAACCAACTGTTACGCTTAAAAATGGTTCATCTGGAAAATCTTTGGTGTTTAATTGAATTACACCGCCAGCAAAATCACCAGGTAGATCTGGAGTTGCAGCTTTTGTAACTGTTAAATTATCTAATAAATTTGATGGGAAAATATCAAATGCAAAAGCTCTCCTATCTGGCTCTGTACTTGGCAATGGCGAACCATTTATTAATGCCACATTATAACGATCACTCAAACCCCTGATAACAACAAATTTATTATCTTGAATACTTGCACCACTCACTCTTTTCAATACATCACTGGTATTTCTATCTGGTGAACGCTTAATAATATCTGAAGAGATACCATCCGAAATGGCAATGTTATTTTTTTGAATAGTATATAACGAACCTAAACTTTCTCTTTTATAAGTTGAAGTAATTACCACCTCTGAAACCGCTTTGGCATTTTCTTCCAAATTCACGTTTAGTGTTGTTGATTTACCAGAATTGACTATTACCCCATCTATTGATTTAGTGTTATAGGCAACGTATTTAACCAAAATTTTATATGAGCCTTGTGGTAATGTTAATTCGTATTGGCCATCAAAGTTAGTTTGGGCGCCAATTGTTGTACCGTCTACCAATACAATTGCACCAATAATAGGGTCATTGTTTACCTTATCTAAGATTTTACCAATAATTTTACCTTTGGGTTTTTGCTCGGTATTTGCTTGCGCTACCGTTAATTCCATAATGAGTAGCATGAAAATGCTTAGGAATGCAATTTTTTTAAGATTTAGTTTCATTGTCAGTTTAATGTATTGCAAAAGTAGATTCGCAATGTTAAACTGATGTTAAGGACTCGTTAACAAATAATATTCAAAAAGCCTTAAAAGCCTGCACAATATGCTATTTAACTGATGATTGATAAGGCAAACCTATCGATTTAAAAACAAAGTGCATTAACCAAATTGGACCTATTAATAAGAATTTTAAATCATCAAAAAAAGAAGGTTTTTTGCCCTCAATATAATGTCCAATAAATTGAAAAATCCAAGCGATAATAAAAAGTAAAGAGAAAAATTGCCACATCGCCATTCCTCCTGCATTCGCATTCATTTCAACCATCACAATAAAATAAGAGAAAATACCAATGAGTACAATCATTGCAAATGCTAAAATGGGTGATAGTTGATAATAATAATAAAGCGCAAATGCAATTACCAATGAAGCCCAATTAAAATAAGGAAAACTAGCAAAAAATGCTGGCATAGGAATAGCCCAAATCAATCCCAAAATACTAAACACAATGGTTGGAACAGCAAGCCAATGAATGGCCTTGTTGATTTTGTTTTGATGGCTTTCGCTGTACTTTGCAAAAAGTTGATCTAGTTCGCTCATTTTTTTATTCATTTTATGTTGAAACAAAAACGGCTTAGTTTACACTAAGCCGCTTGAATTATTTTGCGTAAGAAACAGCTCTTGTTTCTCGAATAACAGTTACCTTAACTTGACCTGGATAAGTCATTTCTGTTTGAATTCGCTCTGCAATATCAAATGCCAACGATTCAGAATCTTTATCAGAAATTTTTTCTGCTTCTACAATTACACGCAACTCTCTACCTGCTTGAATAGCAAAAGTTTTTTCTACGCCTGGATATGACAAAGCTAAGCTCTCCATGTCTTTTAAACGTTTGATGTAACTTTCTACTACTTCTCTTCTTGCACCTGGTCTAGCGCCTGAAATCGCATCACATGCTTGAATAATTGGAGACAAGATGCTTGTCATCTCAATTTCGTCGTGATGGGCACCAATTGCATTACATACTTCTGGATGCTCTTTGAATTTTTCAGCCAATTGCATACCTAAAATTGCATGTGGTACTTCTGGATTTTCTTCAGAAACTTTTCCAATATCATGCAATAAACCTGCACGTTTTGCCATCTTCACATTCAATCCTAATTCTGTTGCCATAATTGCACAGAAATTAGCTACTTCACGTGAATGTTGTAATAAGTTTTGACCATATGACGAACGGTATTTCATACGACCGATCATACGAATTAACTCTGGGTGTAAACCATGAATACCTAAATCGATTACTGTACGCTCGCCTGTTTCAATTATTTCTTCTTCTAATTGTTTACGTGTTTTTGCAACAACTTCTTCAATTCTTGCTGGATGTATACGGCCGTCGGTTACTAAACGGTGTAAAGACAAACGTGCTAATTCTCTTCGCACTGGATCAAAACCAGATAAAATAATCGCTTCTGGCGTATCATCTACAATAATTTCAATTCCTGTTGCCGCTTCTAAAGCTCTGATATTTCTACCTTCGCGACCAATAATTCTACCTTTTACTTCATCACTTTCGATGTTGAATACGGAAACGGTATTTTCGATTGCAGCTTCTGTTGCTGAACGTTGAATTGTTTGAATTACAATTTTCTTTGCTTCTTTAGCAGCTGTCATTTTAGCATCTTCAACAATATCTTTGATCATAGACATTGCATTTGTTTTTGCTTCATCCTTTAGCGCTTCAACAAGTTGTGTTTTTGCTTCGTCAACTGATAAACCAGAAATTTTCTCCAATTGCTTCACTTGAATTTGATGCGACTGTTCCACTTCTGCTTTTTTCTTGTCTAATAATTCTTGCTGACGCGCTAAGTGTTGACGTTGGTTATCCAACTCTGCTTCTTTGCGAGTTGCATTTTCTAATTTCTGACCTAACGATTGCTCTTTTTGCTTTAAAGAATTATCTCTTTGTGCAGCTAAATTGTTTTTGTTGTTAATCTCCTGCTCATGTTCAGCTTTCAATTGTAAAAATTTTTCTTTAGCTTCTAGCATCTTATTCTTTTTTAGAATTTCGCCTTGCGCTTCTGCTTCTTTTAAAATTTGGCTTGCTTTTTCTTTCGAATTTTGCTCATGGTCGTTAAGGCCTTTTTTAAGCACAACACGTGCAATTAAAAAACCTGCCACCAAGGCCACAATACCTACTACTATTAATGTTATTGTCATATTTAAAATATAAAACCGTTAAAAATTTTGCATAGTTTACTATTGAATTTTCAATACGAAACTCACAAAACCTTTAACGGTTTGTAATCAGATTATTTTTATTGCTTGAACAAATACTCCGTTAATTTTTTATCAATGTCTTCAATTTTTTGAGTCACTGACAAACTAGTGGAGCTTTGTTGTCTATCTAAATTTAAATGTTCCGTAGCAATTTGCAAAACACACATTGAGAGTAAGTCTTGCTTATCACGTACCGCATAGTTTTCCTGAAATTCCTTTAAACGGTCATTCACTAACTTTGCAGCCTTCCGAACATTTTCTTCATCCTCGCTATTTATTTTCAAAGGATAAACCCTGTCGGCAATATTAATTTTTATGGAGATTTCTCCCATTTTTCTGATGTTTCGCTATTGATTATTTATTCAATATAGCTATACACTTATCTATTTCTCGCACAAAATCGTTAATTTTTGCTTTAATGTCAAGTGTCTTTTCATCTGAACCTGCTACAGTTTTGGCTAATTTCAGCATTCTATGCTTCTCATCTAGCTCATTTAACTGCGTTTTAAGCTCAGTTGCGCTTTTTCTAAATTGTTCGTTTTCTGATAATAAAAGTTCGTTTTGCTCTTTTAATGCATCACAATACTCCAGTAGCATGTCTACTTTTCGTTCAATGGTCTCTATTCCTTTCGGTAAAGTTGTCATTTTGGAGGTTTTGTTGATTGCGTTTATCTTAAACTATACTAAGGTACAAAAAAACATTAGGCTTTTCGAATTTCGGCACCCGCTTCTTTTTCAAATTGCTTGATCAATTTGTCCATCACTTTGTCAATTTCTTGGTCTGTGAGTGTTTTTTCGGCATCTTGAAGCATAAAGCTCAAGGCATAAGACTTTTTGCCAGCAGGCAACTTATCTCCTTCAAAAACGTCAAAAACTGACACTTCTTTTAATAAATGCTTTTCCGTTTGCAAAGCCATTCGCTTCAAATCTTCAAAGTGAATACTTTTATCAATCAACATTGACAAATCTCTTTTTACTGCCGGGAATTTTGCCAATGGCTCAAAATTAGACTTTCTCGCTTTTACGCTATCGAAAATGGTTTTCCATTGAAAATCTGCCATCCAAACAGATTGGTCTATGTCCATTTTCTTTAATACTCCTTTTTGTACAGTTCCAACAAAAACCAAAACATTGTTGTTTTTTGTTAAGTATTGAAAGCCCGAACCCAATACACTGTCAGAAAATTCTTTGATGGTAAAACCAGTAATTCCTAACCTGTCTAATAATTTATCGACGATTGACTTAATGGTATAGGCAGTTACCTTCTCTTGTTTTTGACTCCAAGATTCAGGCGTTTTATTACCAGTGATACTTAAAGTTAAATGTGGAATTTCTTTATACCCTTTTTCTTTTAAATGATATGAACTTCCAAATTCAAATATTTTTAAGTCTGATTGTTTCCTGTTTTGATTATAAGCAATTGCCTCTAATGCGGAGAAATATAAAGTGTTTCTCAATACATCTAATTCATTGCTTAAGGGATTTAAAATTTTTACCGTGTTTTGTAAATCATATTGTTGCTGATATGCTGCAGTTGTTAATGAATTTGACATAATTTCGGTAAAACCATTGGCACATAAAAATGCAGCTACTGTATTTTGAAGATCATCTTCATCTGGTTGGTTACTGAATGAAAGTGACGAACGCAATTGCGTTGGCATCTCAATATTATTCAATCCATAGATGCGAAGAATTTCTTCAATGACATCGCAAGCGCGTGTTACATCAACCTTTGCAGTTGGAACACTTAAATACATTACACCATCTTGCTCTTTTTCTATCTGAATTGTTAAACCAGTTAAGATTTCTTTAACACGAGCAACTGGAATTTCCTTACCAATTAATCTGTTTATTTCTAGGTATGATAATTCAACTTTTGCTGGTTCTATAACTGTCGGATAAAAATCAAATGCCTCACCTGAAATTTTTGCACCTGCAATTTCTTGCAATAATTTTACCGCAAAAGACAATGCCAACATAGGCATGTTTGGATCTGTTCCTCTTTCAAAACGGAATGAACTATCTGTTTTTAAATTGTGAACCTTCGCAGATTTTCTAACGCTTACAGCATCAAAATAGGCCGATTCTAAAAATATACTTTTTGTGTTTGTATCTACACAAGCATTCAATCCACCCATTACACCTGCAATACACATTGGGCTTTGTGCATCTGCAATAACTAAATCTGTAGGAAATAATTTGCGTGTAGTTCCATCTAGCGTAACAATACTTTCTCCTTCGTTTGCATTACGCACATTTATTTGTGCACCTTGAATTTTTGCAAAATCAAAAGCATGCATTGGTTGCCCTAAACCATGACAAATATAATTTGTGATATCCACCACATTATTAATTGGTTTCAATCCTATCACTTGTAACTTTTGCTTTAACCAATCTGGCGAGTCCATAACGGTAATATCTGACAAAAATACACCCGAGTATCTTTTGCAAGACAATGGCATATGCACTTGTATAGAAAGACCATTGTTATTTCCGACATTCAAATTTTCAGCTTGTTGAAAATGCATTGGTGTTTTTAATATCGCGGCCAAATCTCTTGCCACACCTAAATGCGAAGCAGCATCTGCACGATTAGGCGTTAAACCGATCTCGAAAATGTAATCTGCAGAAATATTAAAATAATCTTTTGCTAATTTTCCTACTGGTACTTCAGCAGGTAATACTAAAATTCCATCATGTGAATTTCCAATCCCAATTTCATCTTCTGCAGATATCATTCCTTCAGAAACTTCGCCACGTATTTTTGATTTGCTTATTTTAAATGGCTCCCCTGTTAATGGATAAACAGTACACCCAACTGTCGCAACTATTACTTTTTGATCTGCGGCAACATTTGCTGCACCACAAACTATTTGCAATAATTCAGGACCTCCTACATCTACTTTAGTAATACTTAAACGATCAGCATTAGGATGCTGAATTCTTTCCACTACTTTTCCAACAACCAATCCTTCTAAGCCGCCTTTAATAGATTCTACCTTCTCTAAACTTTCTACTTCCAAACCAACATCTGTCAAAAAAACACTCAACTCTTCTGGAGCGTGATTGATGTCGATAAAATCTTTAAGCCACTGATAAGAAATTTTCATTATTTATAAAATTGGTCGTCATTTTTAAACATACAAATGTATATAAAATGCAGGATTATTTATAACCCTTAAAGCTTGCCTTGGTCAGCAAAACTAAAATACTGCTCATTATAAATAATTAAATGGTCCATGAGTTGAATATCCATTAAAGCGGCGGATTCTTTCAGTTTTTGAGTAAGGTTCAAATCCTGAGGACTTGGATCTAATTTGCCTGATGGATGATTGTGAGCTACAATCAAATTGGATGCAGAATGCAACAAAGCGCCCTTTAAAATAATTCGAATGTCTGCTACCGTACCTGAGATCCCACCCTTACTATGGAATTTTTTTTCAATTACTTTGTTTGCCCTGTTTAAATACAAAACCCAAAACTCTTCATGTGGTAAATCTAAAAAATGGAGCTTCAATTCTTGATAAGCCGATTCGCTGGTATTAATTGTACGCACAATCACCTGCGGGATATTTATTTTTCGATTTGCTAATTCTAAAGCCGCTACGATGGCAATGGCTTTTGCATCTCCTATGCCATGAAATGTTTTTAGCTCATCGATGCTTAGTTTTGCAAGTGCTGCTAAATTATGTCCTACATGAATTAACAAGCGATTCGCTAATGTTAACGCAGATTCAGACCTGCTTCCTGCAACCAATAATATGGCAACTAATTCCGAATCAGATAATGCTGCCTTTCCATTTTTGATTAATTTTTCTCGAGGCATGTCTTGAGTAGACCATTTTTTTATCCCTATTTTCATCTTTTTTTTGAGGGATAAGGTAGGCCTAAAATAAAAAATCCCGCACCGTATAAGTGCAGGATTTTTAATCAGTATGTTTCAGACTACTTTAAAGAATTAACGAATTTCGTTAATTTAGACTTGTTGTTAGCCGCTTTATTCTTGTGAATCACATTTTTCTTAGCTAAACGGTCAATCATTGAAGTTACTTTTTTCAATAACTCTGATGCTTCTGCTTTGCTTGAAGTTCCACGCAATTTCTTTACCGAATTTCTGGTAGTTTTTGCTTGGTATCTGTTTCTAAGTCTTTTAGTAGCGTTTGCTCTAATTCTTTTAATCGATGATTTATGATTTGCCATTTTCTCTTATTCTATTTCAAAAGGACTGCAAATATACGCCAGTTATTGAAAAATCCAAACATAAAGCGTAAAAATCGTTGAATATTTCTACCTTTACTTTATAAAATATGAAAAAATACGCCTTTTTAATACTCGTAGCGGCACTTTTGATCAGTGCAAACTTATTTTCTTGGGGCTTCTTTGCTCACAAAAGAGTGAACAGATTAGCTGTTTTTACCCTACCGAAAGAAATGATGGGCTTTTATAAGAGCAATATCAACGCCATAACAGAAATGGCTGTAGGTCCAGATAAACGCCGTTATACCGATAAGGATGAAGCGCCAAGGCATTATTTAGATGCTGACCATTATGGTATGAGTCCATTTGACAGCATTCCAATGCGCTGGAAGGACGCTGCAGCAAAATATAGTGAAGATACCCTAAATGCATACGGAACAGTGCCATGGCGCATCCAAATGCGTCTGGCGGAGCTTACTAAAGCTATGAAGGAACGCGATTCTGCTAAAATTGTATTTTACTCAGCAGATTTAGGTCATTATGTTGCGGACGCCTGTGTTCCATTGCACAGCACCGAAAATTACGATGGTCAAATGACTGGCCAAAAAGGTATTCATGGATTCTGGGAATCTAGACTTCCTGAATTATTTGCAAATGATTATAACTTCTTTGTGGGAAAGGCTAGGTATCTTGACGATCCGCTAAAAACTTCTTTTGATATTTTAAAAGGTAGTTTTGCTGCCATGGATTCTGTTTTAATTTTTGAAAGAGAATTGAGTGCTAGCTTTCCAGCTGATAAAAAATATAGCTACGAACAAAAAGGCAAAAAGAATGCACAAGTTTTTTCTTATGAGTTCTCAAAAGCATACCACGATAAATTAAATGGAATGGTTGAGCGCAGAATGCGAACAGCTATTTTGATGGTTGGTAGTTATTGGTATACTGCTTGGGTTAATGCAGGTCAACCTAACATGAAAAAACTCATCAACCCTTTACAAAGCAAAGAAGAAAAAGAACAAATACTTCAAGAGGAAAATGCTTTTCAAAATGGTAAAGCATTGGGGAGAGCGGAATAAAATTATTTTTTTAGACATAAAAAAAGGGACTGAAATTCAGTCCCTTTTTTTTATATCATATTGCTTTAATTATGCATAAGAATTAAGCATTACAGGCATTACTAACATCAATACATCTTCGCTATTGTCTGCATTTACTGGGAATAAAATACCAGCTCTGTTTGGTGTAGACATCTCTAATGCTACTTCTTCTGTTTCTAAATTAGATAACATTTCAACTAAGAATCTTGCATTGAATCCAATTTCAATATCTTCTCCTTCGTATTGACAACTTAAACGTTCAAATGCTTCGTTTGCAAAGTCTAAATCTTCTGCAGAAATTTGCAATTCAGATCCAGTTATTTTTAAACGAACTTGGTGTGTTGTTTTATTTGAATAAATAGAAACACGACGCAAGCATGATAAAAACAACGAGCGATCAATCGTTAATTTATTCGGATTATTAACCGGAATTACTGCTTCGTAATCTGGATATTTTTCGTCAATTAAACGACAAATTAAATTGATGTTATTGAAAGAGAAAAATGCGTTAGTTGCATTGTATTCTATATTCACATTAACATCTTCTGTCGGTAATGAAGACTTTAATAAATTCAAGGCTTTTTTAGGTAGAATGAATGAGCTTGCAACATCTGCATGCGCATCTCTTCTTCTATAACGAACCAACTTATGCGCATCAGTTGCTACAAAAGTGATGTTCTCTGCAGACATCTGACAATAAACACCAGTCATTGCTGGTCTTAGTTCGTCGGTACTAACTGCAAATAAAGTTTTGCTAATTGCTTCTGCTAATGTAGAAGCTGAAATAGCCAATGCCGCTGCATTTTCTACTTTAGGAATTTTAGGGAAATCTTCACCGTTTTCTCCGCTTAACTTGTATTTACCATCTCCTGCGCTCATTTCGATCGCAAAATTTTCATCGTTGATACTGAAAATAACCGGTTGATCGGCTAATGTTTTCAAGGTATCTAATAATATTTTAGAGGGAACTGCAATTTTTCCATTTTCTTTAGCTTCTACCGCTAAAGTAGTATTCATGGTGGTTTGCAAATCTGTTGCAGAAATAGTCAACACACCAGAATTGATTTCGAATAAAAAATTCTCCAAAATTGGCAAAACGGTATTGCTACTTAGTGCTCCGCTTATTGCTTGCAATTGCTTTAACAACGCTGACGAAGAAACGATAAATTTCATTTGACTCGATTTAAATTTGTACGAAACAAATATAGTACATTAATTTAATTTCAAGGATGCATTTTAGCCATAAAAAGGGCATCAATTGCAAGAAAAACCGAATTTAACGCTAAAAAAGGATGAATATTAGTTGTTAACTTTCGATGCAGGAGAAGCCTTACTTGTAAAATCTTGGTACCTCACAATTAATTTATTGAAAGTGCGATATTGACCATTAGCGATTACCTTCTGATTGATCAACACAAAAACCCTGTCCTCGTCGAATTCAACTTCTGTGCCTCTATTGACAAATGCACGTCCATTCCAATATCTTTTAAATAATTGCACTTCCTTCTTCACCCCTTCTTTATCGATTACACTAATTGTAGCAAGTAAGTTTTGTGGGACTAAAACTGAATCGCGCGTGCTTGGTGCAAGTTTAATTAAATTTTCATACTGAATATCCATGAACGCTTCTAAATAAGAACGAAGGAAATCTGCATTCACATTGCTTTTCACGGTTTCTCCTAATCCATTTGCAATACTTACATAATCTTTATTAGCAACTTTCAACACAAAAGATTCGGCCGGACTTGTTGGATATTTTACTTCAATAACATCGATTGTACTTGGATAGTATCTGAAAATTTCACGGTCTCTCCATATTTCTGAATTTGTATTGAAACGAACGGTTAAATAACCGTCAAATCCAGGTATATGTGTAATTAGCGGTTCGTCTGCATCTTCTAATATCATAAAGGTTCCTGTGCCATCCATTGTTGGACCACCTACAAAAAAACATTTACTGATTGATTCATTTTCATAAACCTGAACTTTAATTGCGCCAGTCGACAATTGCTTCATGACATTTTCGCGCATTGGTTTATTTACGGGCGATTTCACTTCAACCCTTTTTAATGTTTCCAATATTACTTGAATAATATCTTTTCTCGCAGGAATAGAATCATTCGCAAACCAACCCGTTTTTTGTTTAGTTAAATTCAATATTCTTCCTTGCTTATCTGTTAAAACTATACGCGAAATTTGAGCAGTATCGGCGATTGAAAAATCTTTTAATTGAGCTGAAATAGAAGAACGATCTCCTTTAAACTTAAAAAGATATATCGCCGCAAAGGCAAGGCATGAAAGTATTACAAGATAAACAATATTTTTTTTCATCGATTTTTCTAACGTGTATATTTTCTTTTTCTAGCATAGAATAAAACTATTCCAACTAACACAACCAATAAATTAGGCAACAAAATATTCATAATTTGCCAATTTAATTTCTGCTTTTTTATTTTTCCTTTATCAAGTGTTCTGAGCTTTACCTCTTTTGTTCTTGCATCAATGATATTGTCGTCGTCAGACAAATAGTCGATGGCATTTAATATGAAATTTTTATTAGCAAAAGTTTGCTTTGTAAAACGATCATAACCTAAAGGATAAACAGCACTATCTTTTTTAGCAACAAAGTTTTTAATGATATCTCCATCAGAAACAACAATCATGCGGGTAGGCTTACTCTGCTCAATAAATTTAATAGAATCATTTTTTACAACTAACCTATTTTTATAAAGCGAATTAAATTTCCCTTCCAAAGCAACTGCAGCCATCATAGCGGATTTGTTGAATTGCAATGGATTCGGTTCTATTGCTAACATGTTTAAAGAAACCCTTACTGGCGCATTTAAAACTTTAGTGTATTTAGAACTTTGCAATAAAGCAGTTTTTGTAATTCCTGCTACTTGAATCGTATCAATGGTATTTGCAAATTCAGCTCTTACCCCATCTAAATTTTTAACAACTGGATGTGAAGAGTTTGGAATAAAAATTGGGTAAAATAACCAAGGCATTAAATCGGATTGTGTTTGTGAACCTACATTACCAGTTACTACTGGAATTGGCGCACACTGAACATCTTGAATTAAATCATTATTTATTCTTGCTCCATATGTAAACAATTGATCTTCTAAGTTCAAGTTCAATGTGCTGGTCATCATACTTGCATCTTTTCCTAAACTATCCATGTCGGCCATCAAGTTCTCTACCATCCACAATACCCTGCCTCCTTGCATTATGTATTGATCAATGTTGAACTTCTCGCCTTCATTGAAAGCACTTTTAGGCTTAACTATTACAATTGATTTATATGCTAACAAATCCTTTGGTGCGGTTGCTGGCAAGTAAACAAAATCAACTTGATAAGATGCTCTTAGCGATTTAATAACATCTGCAGTTTGCAAGGTGTCTAATTCGCCATGACCATATATAAATGCGATTTTAGGTCTATCAAATGTAGTTGCTTTTTTAATTGCACTTACCAGTTGAAACTCTAAATTCATAACCGAGTTATTCAACACCTCATCGGCCGAACTTGCTACGGTATTACTTTGCAATAAAGGAATAGCAATTTCTTTTCCGCGGAACGAAACTATAGCACCAGGCACCACAATTTGTTGTCTTGCACCATTTTCATCACTGACCTGCACATTAATTGGCGTCAGTCCTTTTTTTAATAATTGTTGTAATACTTCGTCGCGAACTTTTAAATCCGGATCGGCTGTGGGGTTAATGAATTCATATTCTAAGTTGCCGCCTGCGTAGGCTCTTAGGTCATCTAGCGTTTCTTTGGTTGCATTTCGTAACCTTTTAAAACCAGCTGGAAATTCTCCATCTAAATAAACTTTTACATATACAACATCTTGTAAATTGCTGACTAAATTTTTACTTGCATTAGAAAGTGTGAATCTTTTTTCTTTAGTGAAATCAACACGAAAAAATATAAACCCAGCAATCATATTGATCAATATAATTCCTGCAATAAAAACTCCTAATTCAAAAAAAGCCTGGCTTTTTAACGAACGTTTCTTGCTATTTTTTTGCGCTCCTACCACTTTCTGCTTTCTAATTTTGTTTTAGTTCCTAGTATAAATACCAAAATAAAACTCATAAAATAAACCACATCTCTTGAATCCATTACACCCCTACTGATAGATAGGTAATGGT
>JBDKFN010000048.1:0-13277 GCA_039798705.1 Bacteroidota bacterium | reverse complement strand
GGCTCCCAAAACCGTTGTAGTGGGGGTGCAAATGTAGGATGAAAATGTGATTTTACAAATGCTGGACGCCTTTTTTTTCAATAATCAAGCTAAATGATTGAAAATGATGTAGAAAAAATAAATCTGTAAATCATAAAAGCGGTATCAATGTCGTTAGAAATGCTCAATTTATATAGAATTGATATTTATCCGCTATATTTGCCCCATGATTTTGAAAAGAGTAAAATTAATAATTGTCGCTTTCTTAATGCTTGCTTTAGTGATGCCCGCTTGCAAAAGCGAATATCAAAAGACGCTAAAAGGAACTGACATAGCTAAGAAATACGAACTTGCTAAAAAATACTATAACAAAAACGACTACTTCAGAGCATTAGGGCTTTTTGAAGAATTAGTGAATGTTTATAGGGGATCTGATGAAGCAGAAGAGATTTATTATTTCTACGCCTATAGTTATTATGGATTAAAAGATATTGTAACTGCTAGGTATCATTTTCAAAATTTCGCCGAAACATATCCTAGAAGTAAGTATACAGAAGAATGTAGATACATGACTGCATATTGCTACTATTTAGATTCTCCAGATTTAACCCTGGACCAAGCAAGCACCTATAAAGCAATTGAAAACTTGCAATTGTTTATCAATCTATATCCGAAAAGCGAACGTGTGAACGAATGCAACCAGTTGATTGACAAACTAAGAAACAAGCTAGAAACAAAATCTTTCTTAAATGCAAAGCTATATTATAAAATAGGTGATTTTAAAGCAGCAATATTTGCGTTCAGAAATTCATTAAATGACTTCCCAGATAGTCAATACAAAGAAGAAATGGACTTTTTAACTATAAAATCGGCTTTTTTATACGCTCAAAATAGTGTTGAAAGCAAAAAAAGTGAAAGATTTTTGGAAACCATCGATTATTATCGGAACTTTGTCGATTCCTATGCAAACAGCAAATTCTTAAAAGAAGCGCAAAGCATATATTACGATACGTTAAAAGAAATTGAATTATTAAAACAATCAGTAAATTAATATTATGAATACGAATTTAAAAAATAGCACTCCAAACTCAACGGTAACAAGAGATGTAAGATCATTGGATGTGACAACAGAAAATGTTTACGAAAGTATTGTTGTAATTTCAAAAAGAGCGAATCAAATTGCTTCTACTATCAAAGAAGAATTAAACAATAAATTACAAGAGTTTGCATCATCTAACGACAACTTAGAAGAAGTATTCGAAAACAGAGAACAAATTGAAATCTCTAAATATTACGAGCGCATGCCAAAACCTACTTTACTTGCAACGCAAGAGTTTTTGGAAGATAAAATTTATCACCGCACAGTAACTGAAGAATAATATTTTAACCCTCTCCATCGAGAGGGTTTTTTGTAATGCCCTATGTTAAAAGATAAAAAAATTTTAATAGCTGTAACAGGTAGTATAGCGGCATATAAAATTGCTAGCCTTGTTAGATTATTAATTAAGGCGAAAGCAAAGGTGCAAGTCATCATGACAGAAAGTGCCAGCGAATTCATTACCCCCCTTACATTAGCAACCTTATCTAAAAATCCTGTCTATACTTCGTTTTACAAAACGGAAAATGGAGAATGGAATAACCATGTAGAACTAGGACTTTGGGCCGATATTATGTTGGTTGCTCCTGCTTCTGCAAATACCATTGCAAAAATGAGTTCAGGTATTTGCGACTCTTTATTAATGGCTACTTACTTGTCTGCAAAATGCCCGGTAGCGTTTGCCCCAGCAATGGATCTTGACATGTATCAACACCCCAGCACCAAAGAAAATATTGCAAAATTAATTGCCTATGGACATGAAATGATTGCGCCAGGTACAGGAGAATTAGCAAGTGGCTTAATGGGTGAAGGAAGAATGGCGGAACCAGAAGAAATTGTTTCCTATTTAGAGAACAAACTGAACCCTATTAATTTTTATAGCAATAAAAATATATTAGTTACAGCTGGACCAACATATGAAGCAATTGACCCTGTTAGATTTATAGGAAATGCATCAAGTGGAAAGATGGGATATGCATTGGCAGAAGCATTTGCTGAAAAAGGCGCTAAGGTTACGCTAATAAGTGGCCCAACAAATTTAAAAGCGGTTCATTCAAACATTCAAACAATATCGGTTACTGCAGCAGCTGAAATGTTTTCTGCAGTACAATCTCAATTTGAAAAAACCCAAATATTTGTAATGGCAGCAGCAGTTGCAGACTACACGCCTACCATACAATCAAAAGAAAAAATCAAGAAATCAAGTAACGAAATGAATGTCGAATTAACCAAAACAATTGACATTTTAAAATACATAGGGGAACATAAAAGCATTGATCAAATTAGTGTTGGCTTTGCATTAGAAACTGAAAATGAATTGAGCAATGCCCAATCAAAATTAAAATCAAAAAACGCAGACTTGATTATTTTAAATTCGCTGAAAGACGAAGGAGCTGGATTCAATGGTGATCAAAATAAAGTTACAATGCTAGATAAACAAGGGCTTGTAGAAGAATATGAATTGAAACCAAAAAATAAAGTTGCAGCAGATATTCTTCAAAAAATAACACAACTATAATATGCGTTTAAAAATTTTAACAGTTATTTTGTTGTGCTTTTCTGCTTTACAATTAAGCGCACAAGACATTAATTGTAAGGTCCAAGTACTTACTCCTGCAATTCAGAGTTCAGATAAGCAACGTTATGTTGAAATGGAAAAAGCCATATTTGAATTTGTGAATAACACGAAATGGACTGCTGATATTATTCAAATCAATGAAAGAATTGATATGAATATTGTCATTAACATTAAAGAGCAATTGGGACAAGATGATTACAAAGCGACTGCTCAAATTCAATGCAATCGACCTGTTTTTGGAACTTCCTATAATTCTACTTTGTTTAATTTTATTGATGAAGAGTGGACTTTTCGTTATATCATGAATCAACCTTTAGAATACAATGAAAACGAAACGCGATCTAACCTCACTTCCTTACTAGCCTATTACATCAACATTAGTATTGGCTTAGATTATGATAGTTTTTCAAAATTAGGAGGCACGTTATATTATCAGAAAGCAAGAAGTATTGTAAATCTTTGTCAAGGGCAAGCTGGTAAAGGATGGAAAGCCTTCGATGGAACAAGAAATAGATTTGTATTAGTAGATAATTTCCTAGATAATTCATTCAAAGGACTTAGAGAGTCTTATTATTTATATCACCGATTAGGACTAGACGTATTTTCACAAAACAATGAAAATGGCAGAGCAGAAATTGCCGATTGTATTCCAATTCTACAAAAAATCGGAAAAGACAAACCCAATTCCATGCTATTAAACGTTTTTTTTACTGCCAAAGTAGATGAATTGGTAAATATTTTTAGTCGCGCTATACCTAGCGAAAAGGCTAGAGTGGCACAAACACTTTCTGAAATAGACCCTACAAATAATTCGAAATATCAACAAATTCTAAAATCGAATGAATAAAACATCAATTCCAAAAAAATAAAGTATTTTTAGCTTAGGAAAAAGGAAGGGGAATTATGTTATCAAAATTAATTATTCAAAATTTTGCAATTATAGATCAACTGGAAATTGAATTCCACCAAGATCTATCTATTATAACTGGTGAAACTGGCGCCGGTAAATCTATTATTTTAGGTGCTTTAGGCTTATTGTTAGGCAATAGAGCCGATGTAAAATCACTAAAAAAAACTGATCAAAAATGTGTCATTGAAGGTCACTTTAAATTAAGTGATTTAGATTTAAAAGATTTTTTTGATGAACATTCATTAGATTATGATGTTGATGGTATTTTAAGACGAGAAATTAATACTGAAGGTAAATCTCGCGCATTCATCAATGACACCCCTGTTAACCTAAGCACCTTAAAAACATTAGGCGAAAAGCTTGTAGACATTCATTCACAACACGAAACCATTACGCTAAACAATAAGCACTTTCAATTAAGTGTGGTAGACAGTGTTTGCAATCATAAAAATCTGTTAAAAGAATTTTTAAAAGGTTTTAAAACTTTTCAGGAGCAAAAAAATACGCTGCAACATTTAATTACAACAAGTGAGAAAAGTAAAGCAGAGTTCGATTATTTACAATTTCAATTTGATGAGTTAAATAGTGCTTCTTTAAAAGCATCAGAAGAAAAAGAACTTGAAATTGAACAGCAGCAATTAACACACGCAGAAGAAATTAAAACTGCACTGAATAATATCACGCAAATTTTAGCAGAATCTGACCAAGCTGTAAGTAGCCAATTAAAAAACAGTGTCAATCTGTTAGGTAATATTGAAAAATACAATCCACGCATCACCGAACTTAAGACACGCTTATCGACAAGCTTAATTGAAATCAAAGACATTGTAAGTGAATTGGAAGAAGAGGCCATGCAAACCAGCTTGGACCCAAACAGGCTTTCAATTATAGAAGAAAGGCTTAATTTGATTTATAAATTACAACAAAAACATCGCCTGAAAAGTAGCGTGGAATTGCTTGAATTAAAAAATCAAATTGAACAAAAAATTAGTGCTTATGCAGGCATCGATGATCAAATTGCACAGTTAAAATCTGCGATTAAAAAAAACGAAGTAGCGCTAAATAAAATTGCAAAAGAACTATCCAATAATAGGAAAAATGGCATTCAATATTTGAGTAAAAAGATCAATGAATTATTAATTGACGTTGGTATGCCAAATGCAATTTTTGAAGTTTCGCATGAAATCGAAAGTAGTTTGTCAGAAAGTGGTTTTGACAAAATCACATTTTTATTCAGTGCAAATAAGGGTTTCAGCCCTTCTGAATTAAGCAAAGTTGCTTCTGGCGGTGAACTTTCAAGGTTAATGCTTTGCATAAAAAGCATCATTGCACAAAATGAAAAATTAGCTACTATTATTTTTGATGAAATTGACACAGGTATTTCTGGAGAAGTTGCCAATAAAGTTGGAAGCATATTGCAAAGCCTAACTAAAAACATGCAAGTTATTAGCATCACGCATTTACCGCAAATTGCAGGTTTAGGAGATGCGCATTATTTTGTATATAAAGATTTGAAAAAAGACAAAACCTATACCAACATCAGAATATTGTCAATGGAGGAAAGGGTTGTAGAGATTGCAAAAATGTTGAGTGGCGATAATCCAAGCGAAATTGCCATGGAAACCGCCAAAGAGCTTATAAAATCTAAAAAACATTAGAAAAAACGAATTACAAGCATTCTTATTAGTAAATTTACTTTAATGCTATTATATTTAACCCGAACAAAATAAACGATTATGTCAAATAACTTATTAGCTGGTAAAAGAGGAATCATTTTCGGAGCATTGAACGAAAATTCAATTGCATGGAAAGTTGCTCAACAAGCCGTAAAACAAGGTGCAAAAATTACATTAACCAATGCCCCAATCGCTTTGCGTATGGGTGAAATGAATAAATTGGCCGAAGAATGTAACGCCGAAATTATTGCAGCCGATGTAACCAACATGGATGATTTGAAAAACCTTTTCGAAAAATCTATGGAAATATTAGGAGGTAAAATTGATTTCGTATTACACTCCGTTGGAATGAGCATCAATGTTCGTAAAGGAATTCACTATACTGAATCAAACTACGACAACATGCACAAAGGCTTTGATATTTCAGCAATGTCTTTACATAGAGTATTACAAACAGCTTACTCAATGGATGCAATTAGTGAATGGGGTTCAGTTTTAACGCTTTCATATATTGCAGCACAAAGAGTATTCCCAGACTATAACGATATGGCTGATGCAAAAGCATTACTAGAGTCTATTACTAGAAGTTTTGGATATCACTATGGAAAATTCAGAAAGGTAAGGGTTAACTCTATTTCTCAATCTCCAACTTATACAACAGCAGGTTCTGGTGTAAAAGGCTTTGATGGCTTTTATAACTATGCAAATAAAATGTCACCACTAGGAAATGCAACTGCAGACCAATGTGCTGAATATTGCATTAGCATGTTCTCAGATTATACTAGAATGGTAACAATGCAAAATTTATTCCATGATGGAGGCTTCAGCTTTACAGGCGTTGACGCTGAAATTATTGAAGCAATGAGCAGTAAATAACTTAATATATAATCCATAAAAAAAGGCTTCATTTTCATGAAGCCTTTTTTTATTATTGACCTTCTTCTTTCTTTTTGCGTTTTGGCTTTGCTGGCTTTTCAGGAGCAGCTACAGGCGCTTCCGCTTTAATCACTTTAACAACTACCTCGGCAGCATCAGTTACAAAATCAACTTCTAAGGTGTCTCCTTCTTTCAATTCACCTTTTAAAATTTCTTCTGCAATTGGGTCTTCTAAGTATTTTTGAATTGCTCTGTTCAATGGTCTTGCTCCAAAATTAGGATCGAAACCTTTTTCAGCAATAAATTCTTTGGCATTATCTGTTAATTGAATTTGATAACCCATTAATAATAATCTTCCAAATAATTCCTTCAATTCGATGTCAATAATTCTAAATATGTCTTCTTTTTGTAAAGAGTTAAAGACAATGACATCGTCGATTCTGTTTAAAAATTCTGGAGCAAATGCCCTCTTTAATGCATTCTCTACTACAGTTTTAGCGTTAGCATCTACTTGAGCTACCTTCGCACTTGTTGCAAAACCTACACCTTGACCAAATTCTTTTAACTGTCTAGATCCAATATTAGATGTCATGATAATGATCGTATTTCTAAAATCTACTTTTCTTCCAAGGCTATCTGTTAAAATACCATCGTCTAAAACTTGTAATAAAATATTGAATACATCCGGATGGGCTTTTTCAATCTCATCTAATAAAATTACAGCATAAGGTTTTCTTCTTACTTTCTCTGTTAATTGACCACCTTCTTCGTATCCAACATATCCTGGAGGCGCACCAACTAATCTAGAAATCGCAAATTTTTCCATGTATTCACTCATGTCAATTCGAATCAATGAATCTTCTGATTCGAACATGAATTTTGCCAATACTTTTGCAAGCTCTGTTTTACCAACACCTGTAGGACCTAGGAAAATAAAGGATCCTATTGGTTTCTTAGGGTCTTTTAAACCTGCTCTGGTTCTACGAATGGCTTTAGCTAATTTCAAAATAGCTTCATCCTGACCAATGATTTGTCCTTTCAATTCGTCTGCCATATTCAATAGTCTTTGACTATCTGTTTGACCTACTCTTTGAATTGGAATTCCGGTCATCATCGAAACCACTTCGGCAACATTGTCTTCAGTTACAATGTATTTTTTATTTTTAGTTTCAGCTTCCCACTCTCCTTTTGCACTTTCTAACTGTTCTAATAATTGCTTTTCATTATCGCGCAACTTAGCTGCCTCTTCATATTTTTGAGAACGCACTACTCGATTTTTCTCTACTTTTATTTCTTCAATTTTTTGTTCTACATCAATGATGTTTTGAGGAACATGAATATTGGTAATGTGAACTCTAGAACCCGCTTCATCAAGGGCATCTATGGCTTTGTCTGGTAAAAAGCGATCACTCATGTACCTTGTCGTTAGGTTTACACAAGCCTCAATTGCTTCTGGAGTATAAGTTACATTGTGATGCTCTTCGTATTTTTCTTTGATGTTATTTAAGATCACAACTGTTTCTTCTGGTGTTGCCGGGTTGACAATTACTTTTTGGAAACGACGATCTAGTGCGCCATCTTTTTCAATGAATTGACGATACTCATCAAGTGTAGTTGCACCAATGCATTGAATTTCTCCGCGCGCAAGTGCTGGTTTAAACATGTTCGAAGCATCTAATGAACCTGATGCTCCACCTGCTCCAACAATGGTATGAATTTCGTCGATGAATAAAATTACATCAGGCGATTTTTCCAACTCATTCATTACCGCTTTCATACGCTCTTCGAACTGACCACGGTATTTTGTACCAGCAACTAAAGAGGCAAGGTCAAGTGTAACTACTCTTTTATTGAATAAAACCCTTGACACTTTTCTTTGTACAATTCTTAATGCTAAACCTTCTGCAATAGCTGATTTACCTACGCCTGGCTCACCTATTAAAATTGGATTATTCTTTTTTCTTCTTGATAAAATTTGAGAAACTCTTTCAATTTCTTTCTCTCTTCCAACAATTGGATCAAGCTTACCGTCTTCAGCTGCACGTGTTAAATCTCTTCCGAAATTATCAAGCACAGGTGTTTTAGACTTCGCATCGCCCATTGGTTTTTTAGGCGCAGTAAAACTATCTTCTTCTTTGTAACCATCGTCATCCGATGGATTGCTTGGCATTTCTGAACTAGGATTTAAACGGAAGTTTTCTAATTGATTTTTGAAAACTTCATAGTTAACATTGAATTGCGATAAAATTTGAGAAGCAATATTATCTTCATCTCTCAAAATTGAAAGCAATAAATGTTCTGTGCCTATTACCTCACTTTTAAAAATCTTAGCTTCTAAATAAGTGATTTTTAAAACTTTTTCTGCTTGCTTGGTGAGCGGGATATTTCCTAGGTTAACGTTCGTGCCTGAAGTGCCTCTTACCGCATCTTCAACTGATTTCCTAAGCCTAGCTGTATCTATTCCGAGCGATTTAACCACTTTAATGGCTACGCCGTCTCCTTCTCTGATCAATCCTAAAAGCAAATGCTCTGTGCCGATATAATCATGCCCTAAACGCAACGCTTCTTCTCTACTATACGAGATGACATCTTTTACTCTTGGTGAAAATTTTGCTTCCATAATGATTGATTTCTGGTTTGAAAACGAACTAATGTATCTATTTGTTGGCTTGCTTTCAAAATATATATTATCCACATAAGTCAAAAACTAGGCCAATAGCCTAAAAACTAGTATTTTCTATGTTAAAATGACATTTTGACAATGCTCCTTCTTAAATTTCGGAATTATAAAAGAGATTTTTTAACGATATTTACGTCATAAAAAATCAAACATGTCGGACGAGAAAATAATATTTTCAATGGCTGGAGTGAATAAGATTCACCCTCCACAGAAACAAGTATTAAAAAACATTTATTTATCTTTTTTTTATGGCGCTAAAATTGGCGTATTAGGTTTAAATGGATCTGGAAAATCTTCCCTTTTAAGAATAATTGCTGGTATAGATAAAGCCTATCAAGGTGAGGTCGTTTTTGCACCAGGATTTAGTGTTGGTTTACTTGAACAGGAACCTCAATTAGACGAAAATAAAACAGTTATTGAGGTAGTACGTGAAGGAGTAAAATCGGTAACCGATATTTTAGAAGAATACGAAAGCATCAATGAAAAATTTGGCCTGCCTGAATATTACGAGGATGCAGATAAGATGGAAAAATTAATGGCTAGACAAGGCGAATTGCAAGACTTGATTGATGCGGTTAATGGATGGGAATTAGATAATAAATTAGAACGTGCAATGGACGCTTTGCGTTGCCCAGAAGGAGATACACCTATCAACGTATTATCTGGAGGAGAACGTAGACGTGTAGCGCTTTGTAGGTTACTATTACAAGAACCCGATGTTTTATTATTAGATGAGCCTACCAACCATTTGGATGCAGAATCGATTGATTGGTTAGAGCAACATTTACAACAATATAAAGGCACCGTAATTGCTGTAACGCATGATCGTTATTTCTTAGATAATGTTGCAGGCTGGATTTTAGAATTGGACCGAGGTGAAGGCATTCCATGGAAAGGAAATTATTCATCATGGTTAAATCAAAAATCAAAAAGATTACAATCAGAAGATAAAACAGAAAGTAAAAGACAAAAAACTTTAGAGCGCGAATTAGAATGGGTGCGCATGGCTCCAAAAGCTAGACAAGCAAAATCAAAAGCGCGTTTATCTAACTATGAAAAATTAGCCAGCGAAGAAACCAAAGAACGTGAAGATCGTTTAGAATTATTTATTCCACCTGGACCAAGATTAGGAAATGTAGTAATTGAAGCCCACGGTGTTTCTAAAGCATACGGCGATAAACTACTTTACGAAAACTTAGAATTGACATTGCCTCCTGCAGGTATTGTTGGAATTATTGGCCCAAATGGTGCTGGTAAAACAACTTTATTTAAACTCATTACTGGAGAAGAAAAAGCGGATGCAGGTACTTTTAAAATTGGCGAAACCGTAAAGTTGGCTTATGTAGATCAGCTACACAAAGACATGGATCCTGCGAAAACAGTTTTCGAAACAATCACGGGTGGTACTGATACCATGTTATTAGGTAACAAGCAAATCAATTCTAGGGCATATGTTTCTAGGTTTAATTTTTCTGGTGCAGATCAGCAAAAGAAAATCGAAGTATTGTCTGGAGGAGAGCGCAACCGAGTACATTTAGCTATGATGCTGAAACAAGGCGCAAACGTTATTTTACTGGATGAGCCATCGAATGATATCGATGTAAATACACTTCGTGCCTTAGAAGAGGCTTTGGATGAATTTGGTGGATGTGCCGTAGTTATTTCCCACGACCGTTGGTTCTTAGACAGAATATGTACACATATACTTGCATTTGAAGGCAACTCTCAAGTTTATTTCTTTGAAGGAAATTATTCAGAATATGAAGAAAATAAAAAGAAACGCTTAGGAGATGAAGCTCCAAAACGCATACGTTATAAAAAATTAACTACTTAAGAAAAAGCCCGAATTATCGGGTTTTTTTATGCGCAAACAAAAAGGATAAATGCTTGTTAAAAGATTATGAAAATTCACACGGTTAAATACGAACAATTTGTACCAGTTGATTTAGCAACTGCTTGGGACTTCTTTTCTTCTCCTAAAAATTTAGCGAGAATTACTCCGCATCACATGGGATTTAAAATAACCAACAAATATGATATTGGTAAAATGTATCCTGGCATGTTGATTACATATAAAGTAAGTCCATTGTTTGGTATTAAATTAGACTGGTGTACGGAAATTACGCATGTCGAAAATATGGTGTATTTTGTAGACGAGCAACGATTTGGACCTTATGCTATGTGGCACCACCAGCACCATTTTAAAGCTGTTGATGGCGGAGTAATGATGACAGATATTGTTGACTATGCAATTCCTTTTGGATTTATTGGATCAATTGCGAATGTACTTATCGTAAAAAAAGCTGTTCAAGAAATTTTCGAATTTAGAAAAGAAAAAATCAAAGAATTATTTTAAAGCGTATTTCGAACCCTGAATAATTCCCCTGTCTTGAATTTGCTTATCAAAAAAGTGTTGAATTTCAGATTTTTTCAAACCCCAATTTGGAGCAATCAGTAAATCCAAATCAGATAAGCCGAACAAACGTTGTACAATAACGTCTGGCCTTATCAATGGAATAAACTCGCAAAGAAAATCGGCATATTCATTGATCGTAAATAGTTTAAAGGGCTCACGCTTATATTTAACGCCCATTACAGAGCCTTCTACAATGTGTAGATGATGTAATTTAACGAATTTAATTTTTTCAAAACGATTGATTTCATCTGCGTATTTCAACATCATTTCTTTGCTTTCCCATGGAAAACCAAAAATTGTATGCACACAAACATCTAATTTTGAATTTTCTAGCATTTGCATCGCATGCTCAAACTCTCCGTGCAAACAACCTCTGTTTATTTGCAAAAGCGTTTCATCATAAATTGATTCCATGCCCATTTCAATGTCAACATCAAAGCGGTCGGTATAAGATTCCAATAGTTTTATTTTCTCTTCGTCGATACAGTCGGGACGCGTACCTACTGACAGCCCTAAAACATCTTCTGTATTGATAGATAGCGCTTCATCGTACATTGCTTTTAAATAATGAACTGGCGCGTAAGTATTGGTGTTTGGTTGAAAATAAATAATGAATTTTTCTGCACGATAATTGGCACGAGCCCTTTCCATTCCTTGCGCAACTTGCTCTTTCATAGAAGGTAATTTGCGGGATAATTCTGGCGTAAAAGAATCAACATTACAATAGGTGCAACCGCCAAAGCCTTTAGAACCGTCTCTGTTAGGGCATGTAAAGTTACCATCAACAATTACTTTGTATACGCGTTGCCCTTGGTACTTTTCTTTTAAATAAGCACCATATGCATTGTAACCTTTACCATTTGCAAAATCCATGTTATTTTTTTGAAAGGTGAAAGTTTTCTCGATAAGTTAAAAATAAACTATTTGAAAATTCAAATGCTGGATTATTTAAATCGATGTAAGGCTCAATGCGAGTTGAAATACTAAAGTTATCTGAAATAGGAAATTCTGAAATAATTCTTAAAAACAATAAAGAACGATTGTCTTCATTATAACCAGCATTATTTATTTGAGAAGAAACAGAAGAGTACAAAGGCGCACCATGAGTAGATTGAAAACCAGAGCCCTGCCAATAACTTGCTACGAAATCTGCTATTTTAGTTTTAACTCCTAAATTCAAATAAAGCCCTTGCCCTTGTATGTAGGGGTTTTGCTTGTTAAAAGAAAAGTCTTTATAAGTAATTAAATAATTCTCGGAATGAATCGTGCTTTTAGGTAACTGATATTTTAAAACTAAACCAAATGAAGAATTTAATATACTAGTCAAAGAACGATCAGGTGTATCAATTTGACCACCTTGGTGAAATACCAAAAAGTCAATAGGCATTGACACTGTTAAATTTCCTTTTTGAAGTATTGATTTTTGAAAATGAACGCCACCAGAAATTTTTTCTTGTACTGGTGATATTTTATAAATCATATTTTCCCAATTAATCCAAACATCTAATTGATTTTTAGCATCCGCATATAAAAACTGTGTGCCGTACTCAATATTATCCGTAATGATTCGATCGTAATTATAGATAGGTTCTGGTAATCGGTGTGCTACATTACTGAGTAATGCGCCATTGATTAACCTAAAATTATTTCGGTGATAATCCAATCTAAGAATAGGTTGATTTACACGAAAACCATTGGACCCAAAGTCTTTCCTAAGGTTTAGGCCTGCAGACATTGACAAATTTGGCGATTGAACGTATGTGATTTCTGGTTGTAATATATTTCCAAAATAAGTTAAGCCATCTGCAATTCTATTAAAGTATTCATAATTTCTCATGTAATTGAAATTATACATCCTAAAATAAAGCCCTCTGTCATTGCCAATGCTAGTAAAATCATTAACTAATGAGCTATTGTCAATTTGTGCATTTGCTTTATTTGTTGAAAACAAAAAAGCTGTAAACATGCAAATCAAAAAATATTTAATATTCTTCTTCATATGTTAATCGGTGAATTTATAGCCAACACCTCTAATAGAATGAAAATGTTTTGGGTTTTTCATATC
>JBDKFN010000047.1:0-14229 GCA_039798705.1 Bacteroidota bacterium | reverse complement strand
CTTCGCCCCATTTACCTCCAAATTTTATAGGGTCTAATACATTCTCACCTGGTGTAATATTTGGTAAAATATACATGTATAAAGAGTCCGATGGACTATCACGAGAAGTGAACACTTTATCATAAACAGTATTGTAATAAACAGTATCAACAATCAAACGTTTTTGGTTTAACTCGTCAGTTGTTACCGGAGGTGAGTCTGGGCAAAGTACGGTCTCTAATTGAAACTCTCTTCTGATCTCACCAATTTTATAACCTGGTGTTGAGCCCGATGCTTTCTTCCATTCTTCTACACGGAAAGCAACCAAATAACGACCAACTTTTGTAGGAATAAAATTGATAATACCTGTTTTAATGTTCATGGTTAAATCTGGAACACCATCAATGTTGTTGTAATATAAATTATAACCTGGCGCGTAATCTATAACTGGTAGGGGTTTGGTGCTTCCGGTATTATTTGACTGCGCAATATAATAAACCAATGAATCGCCATTTGGATCAACAATATTCCAATTTAAGGTATAAGGTTTACCCACGCAAAAGAATGCCAATGGTGCTTTTCTAAATTCAGGAGAAGAATTATAACGTGTAGGAGCAGTAGAATTTAAACGAGGAAAATCCATGGTTAAAGTAATGCCCGCACTGGTAGAATTTAACACATTTGTAACACCTGCATTTCTACAACATGTACTGGATGTTACATAGTATCCAGATGCTGAATTATAGGAAGACATATTAATAGACGGAGATTCATAGGTGTATTTTTCAATACGTAAATCTGCCCCTGGAGGCGGACAATCTTTAGGATCGTAAGTAATCGCAACATAGTTAATTTGTGAGGCTACAAAATTTGAAACCACCGAATTATCAGAGTTTTTATAAATATTAAATGCAAATGAACTCTGAATAGGAATCCCTAATACGTCACGGTAAGCAACGACTCTGAATTTATACAAATCATTTCCTAAAGAGATCATGGTCATGTCGTAACCTACCATGTGGTCAGCTTTTACAATAGTTGTCAAAGACAAAAAGAAGCAGGTAAAAGCAAATAATATTCGATTCAAATGTTTCAAAATTTTCGATTTAATAGATTCAACACGTTGTTTGACAAGAATAATGCCAAAAACACTAAGATAGGGAATAAATTATGTGAAAAATAGGGTAAAATCAGCTATTTTCGCACTATGAATATTGATAAAGCCAAATCATCCTTAGATAAAGTACTCAGAGTAGTATCTATTTTGTCAATTGTAGCCATATTATTTGCAGTATGGTTTTCTATTCGTTTTGCTAAAAGTAAGACAAAAAAAGAGTTCGACCAGCGACAAATTTATTTCAATGAATGTTATGCTAAATTCAATGTGAATTGGGCGACCAATGATTTTTGGGTTAAAAATAATTTAGATCAACATGAATATATTTGTGAACAAAACATCGGTCAAAAAAACGTTAAATATAATTTGTTGGTTCAAATAAATAAAGAAAAATTCAACGATCAATTCAACGTTAAAAGTAAAAATTTAGATAGACCAGATTTGTATGAAGTTGTAAAATATTCTTCAACTCAAATATCAGCTACAACACCAGAAATTCCGGTGTATTCAACACATCAATATTTTTTAAATACCAATGCATTGGTGTTGCATAAGTACCAATTGAATGCAAATACTTTGGCGGGAAATACGAGTAAATCGATGTTCAATACTAAAAGTATTTTAACCGTAAATTATGATTCTTATTTTGATTACGAAGGAATAGGAAAGAAGGTGCTTCCTAAAGACGTATTGCTAGAGGATCAACTGCCTTATACTTTGCGCGCGCTTTTATTTAGTGACACATTGAAAGTGAAATTAAATATTTTAGAGAATCAAGCAACTGTAAATATTGGAGATTTAAGAGTTTATCATGCAACCGTTGAAGTAAAAGCGCAAGACGAAACCTCTTGGACTGTAGTTGTAGCACTAGATAGCAACAAAACGAATACTTATATTTTCGAGAAGGCATATCCAAATACTTTAACGAAAATGCACACCTGGGATGGTAGGTCGATGACCTTGATCAAATAATTTTTCTTGATGAAATATACAGATCAAATGGGCCAAGTTTTGGAGTTGAATGAAACACCAAAACGCATTGTTTCTTTGGTTCCATCACAAACAGAATTTCTTTGTGACCTTGGATTGCAAGATCAAATTGTTGGCTGCACAAAATTCTGTATACATCCTGCGTCTATCAAAAAAACCGCTAAAATAATAGGGGGTACTAAAACATTAAATTTAAGCATCATAGAATCGTTAAAACCCGATATTATTATTGGAAATAAAGAAGAAAATGAGCAAAGTCAAATTATAGAATTATCGAAAACACATCCTGTTTGGATGAGTGATATTGCTAATTTAAATCAAGCAATTGAAATGATGTCGCGCATTGCAGCGGTTTTTCAAAAAGTCAAAGAAGTTGAAACCATTATTTCTGAGATAAACACCCAATTTGCAAGCATTAAAAAATTGGAGAAATCTAAAAAAGTCTTGTATTTAATTTGGAAAGATCCATACATGATTGCAGGTAAGCAAACCTTTATAGATGATTTGTTGCAACATATAGGTTTAGAAAATGCGTCTGAGCAAATACCTAATCCAAATCGATATCCAGCTATTTCGGAGTCTGAAATTATTTCAATACAGCCAGATCATCTTTTTTTGTCATCCGAACCCTATCCATTTAAAGAAAAACACCTTGCTTATTTTCAAGAAATATTGCCAAATACGAAAGTTCAAGTTGTTGATGGGGAGCTGTTTAGCTGGTACGGGAGTCGTTTATTAAAAAGCTCGACTTATTTTAATCAGCTTTTATCCTAGTTTTTAATTCAAAAAAGGCCAAAAACGCATAAAAACAATTTGTTTATCGGCAAATTTTACTATTTTTGCTTCCTTTAAATCCTTTGCGGAAGTGGCGTAATTGGTAGCCGCACCAGACTTAGGATCTGGCGCTTCACGGCGTGGGGGTTCGAGTCCCTTCTTCCGCACAAAATCCCGCCCAAGCTCGAATTGCTTTGGCGGGTTTTTATTTAATAGAAAATTGATAGAAAAATGAATATAACATTAGAAAAAGTAGACGCATTAAATGCTGTAGTAAAAATCAAGTTAAATCCTGAAGATTATCAATCTAAAGTGGAAGCTGCGATTAAAAGCCATAGTAAAAAAGCAAACATGCCAGGTTTTAGAAAAGGGATGGTGCCTGCTTCACACATTAAAAAATTATACGGTAAAAGTATCTTAGTTGAAGAAATCAATAATTTATTATCAGATTCTTTAAACAATTACATCAACGACGAAAAGTTAGAAGTATTGGGTCAACCACTTCCAAAAGAAGACGATGCTTACCAACCAGCTTGGGATTACAATGAGACATTTGAATTTAGTTTTGAATTAGGAATGGCTCCAGAAATTAAAGAAAACTTTTCTGCAAAAGATAAAGTAACGCATTACAAAGTACGCATCGATGAAGAAACATTGGCTTCAAGATTGAAAAATATCCGTAGAAGCTATGGTAAAATGTCTAATCCAGATGTAGCGACTGCTGATGATGTAATTTATGGTGAATTAACACAACTATCTCCAGACGGTTCAGTATTTGAAGGCGGAATTGTTAATACAGCATCTATCAGATTAGATTTAATTGTAGACGAAAAAATCAAAAAGTCATTGGTAGGATTAAAGAAAGATGACCAAGTTGATTTTGATATTCAAAAAGCGTATAAAAATGATGCTCATCAAATTTCACGTTTGTTAAATATTGACGAAGAATTAGCGAAAGATTTAAAATCAAACTTCCATTTAAAAGTGAAGAACATTAACAGAATGGAAGAAGCTGATATGAATCAAGAGTTTTTTGATAAAATTTACGGTCCAGGTGCAGTTGATTCAGAAGCTGCTTTCATTGAGAAAATGAAAGAAGAGCTAATTGGAATTATGCAAGAAAATGCAGACCGCAAATTACAAACAGACTTAGTAACTTACGGAGTTGATAAATTTAAAATCAGTTTACCAGATACTTTCTTAAAACGTTGGTTGAAAGTAACGAATGATAATAAATTAACAGACGAGCAAATTGCGGAGCAATACGACGATTTTGCTAAAAACTTAAAATGGACTTTAATTGAGAACAGAATTATGAAAGATAATTCAATCGAAATTCAATCTCAAGAAGTAGTTGATTTGGCAAAGAAAAGAATTGACGCTCAATTCAGAATGTACAGCCCACAACCGCTTACAGAAGAACAATTAGAGCAATATGCAATGAATTTCTTACAAAACAGAGAACAAGCTTCTCGTTTATTAGATGAAGTAAGAAATCAAAAAGTATTCGAGCATTTGAAAACAGTAATTACCCTTGATAGCAAGGAAATAGACTATAACAAGTTTTTAGAATTACGTTAATTCTTGATTAAAACTATTAAAAAAGGGTAATTCTTTTAAATTGATAAAATTTTGAAGATTACCCTTTTAAATTTTAAAAAATAAGCTAGATTAGAAAGAAAAATAAGCGCAATTATTATGATCAATAAAGCAGAATTTAGAAACTACGCGGTAAAACATCACCGCATTAACAGTATTCAAGTAGATAATTTTATTTCAAGAGTAGAAAACAGAATGACACCTCAGAGTGTAACTCCATATATTATTGAAGAGCGTCAGTTGAACGTTGCACAAATGGATGTGTTTTCTAGATTGATGATGGATAGAATTATTTTTTTAGGAGATGCGATTTATGACAGTGTAGCGAATATCATTCAAGCACAATTGTTATTCTTACAATCTACAGATGCTAAAAGAGATATTCAAATTTACATTAACTCGCCAGGAGGTTCTGTTTATGCAGGTTTGGGGATTTATGATACCATGCATTACATTCAACCAGAAGTAGCAACCATTTGTACAGGTATGGCAGCTTCAATGGCTGCAGTATTATTGTGTGCAGGTGCTGAAGGTAAGCGCGCAGCTTTAACACATTCAAGGGTAATGATTCACCAACCAATGGGTGGTGCAGAAGGTCAAGCATCTGACATCGAAATTACTGCGAGAGAAATTGGGAAATTGAAAAAAGAATTATACGATATCATTGCTAAACATTCTAAACAACCATATGAAAAAGTTTGGGAATGTTCTGACCGTGATTATTGGATGATTGCACATGAAGCAAAAGATTTCGGTATGATCGATGAGATTTTAGGTGCTGTTCCTGTTGATCCAACAAAATAATGGCTAAACAATCTAAAGATTTACGTTGTTCTTTTTGTGGTTCTGGCAAGCAAGATACATTGATGTTGATTGCTGGCATAGATGCACATATTTGTGAGAAGTGTATACAGCAAGCGAGTGTAATTGTTGCCGAAGAAGCAGTTGCCAAAAACAATTCACAATTAAATGCTAGCATAAAACTTGCTAAACCAAAAGATATCAAAACACATTTAGACCAATATGTTATTGGTCAAGATGAAGCGAAAAAGATTTTATCAGTAGCGGTTTACAATCATTATAAAAGATTAGCTCAAAAAGCTTCGGCAGACGAAGTGGAAATAGAGAAATCAAATATGATAATGATTGGAGAAACGGGTACGGGAAAAACTTTATTGGCAAGAACCATTGCTAAAACTTTACAAGTTCCTTTTTGTATTGTGGATGCTACTGTTTTAACAGAAGCTGGTTATGTAGGTGAAGATGTTGAAAGTATTTTAACTCGTTTGTTGCAAGCTGCCGATTATAACGTAGCTGCTGCAGAACGAGGAATTGTATACATAGACGAAATAGATAAAGTTGCGCGTAAAAGCGATAACCCATCGATCACTAGAGATGTTTCTGGTGAAGGTGTTCAGCAAGCGTTATTAAAAATATTAGAAGGTACGGTGGTAAATGTACCACCTCAAGGTGGAAGAAAACACCCCGACCAAAAAATGATTGCCATTAACACTAGTAATATTTTATTTATTTGTGGTGGCGCATTTGATGGCATCGATAAAAAAATTGCAAGGAGAATGCAAACACAAGCCATAGGCTATGCAATTGAAAAGGAACAAGTCTCTTTCGATAAAGATAATTTATTGAAATATGTTACGCCTCAAGATTTAAAAAGCTTTGGTTTAATTCCTGAATTAATTGGTCGTTTGCCAGTTCTTACACATTTAAATCCTTTAGACCAAACCACATTAAGATCAATATTAACCGAGCCTAAAAACTCTTTGGTTAAGCAATATCAAAAGCTATTTGAATATGAAAATATTCAGTTAAATTTTGATGATGCTGTTTTAGATTTCGTAGTGGAAAAAGCCATGACTTATAAATTAGGTGCAAGAGGTTTGCGTTCTATTTTAGAAGCCATCATGATTGATGCGATGTTTGAATTACCTTCTGAAAAAGGGGTAAAGGAGCTTCACATCGATTTAAACTATGCTTTAGAAAAATTCAATAAGTCTGAAATCACCAAAATGAAAGTGGCATAACCAATCATTTTCCTTACCTTTGCAAAAAATTAAAGGATTATGATTTCTGTTGCTAATTTATCGCTGAAATATGGTAAGCGAGTACTTTTCGAAGATGTTAATGTAAAATTTACACCTGGCAATTGCTATGGTGTAATTGGTGCAAACGGTGCTGGAAAGTCTACTTTTCTTAAAATTCTTTCTGGAGATATTGACTCTACCACAGGTCATGTTAGCATTAGCCCAGGAGAACGAATTGCAGTTTTAAGACAAAATCACTACGAGTTTGACGAGGTAACAGTTTTGCAAACTGTAATCATGGGCCATCAAAAGCTATGGGCTATTATGCAAGAGAAAGATGCATTATATGCTAAAACTGATTTTACAGATGCAGATGGTGAGCGTGTTTCAGATCTTGAAGGTCAATTTGCAGAAATGAATGGTTGGAATTTAGAATCCGATGCTGCAGCTTTATTAAGTGGCTTGGGTATTAAGGAAGACAGTCATTATAAATTAATGCAAGAGCTTGCAGGTAACGAAAAAGTAAGGGTTTTATTAGCGCAAGCGTTATTTGGTAATCCAGATGTGTTGTTGCTCGATGAGCCTACCAACGATTTGGATATGGAAACCATTTCATGGTTAGAGGATTTTTTAGCAGATTTTCAAAACACTGTAATTGTAGTAAGTCACGATAGACACTTTTTAGACGGTGTCTGTACACATATTGCAGACATTGACTTTGGTAAGATTAATTTATATACTGGTAACTATACTTATTGGTATGAAAGTTCGCAATTAGCATTGCGTCAACGTGCCGATCAAAATAAGAAAACAGAAGATAAGCGTAAAGAATTACAAGAATTCATTGAGCGATTCAGTGCCAATGCATCTAAGTCTAAACAAGCAACATCTCGTAAAAAATTATTAGAAAAATTAAATGTAGATGAAATAAAACCTTCTACTAGAAAATATCCAGCCATCATTTTCAAACAAGAACGTGAAGCTGGTGATCAAATTTTAACAGTAGAAAATTTAACACATTATACAGAAGAAGGCAATAAATTATTTTCAGACTTAAACTTCAGTTTAGCTAAAGGAGATAAAGTAGCCATTTTATCTAGAGATTCTGTCGCATCAACCGCGTTTTTTGAATTATTAGCTAGCAATGCTAAACCATCTTCTGGAGAAATTAAATGGGGGATTACCATTACGCCTTCATATTTACCTTCACATAACCACGAATTTTTTCAAGTAGATTTAAATTTAATTGATTGGTTGCGTCAATATTCTGAAGAAAAAGATGAAACCTATATCAGGGGATTCTTAGGTAAGATGTTGTTTTCCGGTGAAGAAACATTTAAGAAATGTAATGTTTTATCTGGAGGGGAGAAGGTGCGTTGTATGTTGTCTAGAATGATGATGATGAATGGCAATGTGTTGCTGTTAGATGAACCTACCAATCACTTAGATCTAGAGTCGATTACGGCTTTCAATAACTCCTTAAAAGATTTCAAAGGTACGTTGATGTTTACCTCTCATGACCACGAATTTGTGCAAACAGTTGCAAATAGAATTATTGAAATTTGTCCAAATGGTTTCATAGATAAGTCGATGACTTACGATGAATACATTACAGATGAAAGAGTGAAACAGCAAAGAGAAGCCTTATACGCTATGAAATAAAAAAAAACACGCATCAAACGATGCGTGTTTTTTTTTTGATTATTCTTTTTTGAATTATGAAATATCGTGAGCAGCGGCCAAATACCTTTCGGCATCTAATGCAGCCATACAGCCCGAACCAGCTGAGGTTACAGCTTGTCTATAAATTTTATCTTGCACATCGCCTGCAGCAAATACGCCTTCAACAGAAGTTTTAGTTGTACCAGGTGTTGTTAAAATATATCCCGATTCATCTAAGTTTATACTGCCTTTAAATACCGAAGTATTTGGTGTATGACCAATGGCAACGAAGAAACCAGTAACAGCTAATATGCGTTCTTCTTGTGTTAATTTATTTGCGATTTTCACACCGTTAACGGTTTGTCCATCACCCATAATTTCTTTGGTTTCGGAATTATAAATAATTTCGATGTTTGGTGTATTCAATACGCGGTGCACCATTGCTTTGGATGCCCTGAATTCATCTCTACGTACAATCATGTAAACTTTATTACACAATTTTGCTAAATATGTTGCTTCTTCTGCAGCTGTATCACCAGCTCCAACAATAGCTACATCTTGTCCTTTGAAGAAGAAACCATCGCAAACGGCACAGGCAGAAACACCAAAACCATTGTATTTTTCTTCAGAAGGCAATCCTAGCCATTTAGCCGAAGCACCTGTTGCAATGATAATAGAATCTGCTGTAATGGTTTTTGTTTCATCTACGGTAACCTTATGTGGCTTAGCAGTAAAATCTACAGCAGTTACATATCCAAAACGGATTTCTGTTCCTAATCTTTCTGCTTGTTTACGAAAATCTTCCATCATTTCTGGCCCTTGTGTGCCTTCTGGATAACCTGGGTAGTTTTCTACTTCTGTAGTTGTCGTTAATTGTCCACCAGGTTGCATGCCTGTTATCATTACTGGTTTAAGGTCAGCTCTAGCTGCATATATTGCAGCGGTATATCCTGCAGGTCCTGAACCAATAATTAAGCAATGTATGTGTTCTGTGTTTTCCATAATTTAAATTAAAATCGAAATTAATTAAAAATTCGATGGCTTTGATTTGATGTGGATATTTTACTAGTTTTTGGGGATAATTACCGTGTCTATGGTGCAACCATAACCTGCCCAAACACCTAAACAGCCAGCTCCTTTAAATGTACTTTTTACAATTACAGTTGGTGAAAATGGGTTTCCAAAACTACCGCTTTGCGCTTCAAAAGTTTTCCAAAAATCATATTGTGGTTTGTCAATACTTGCCCATTTTACATAAACTATATCACCTTTTTTGAAATAACCATATTTTCTAAAGTCTGCAGAGTCGTTATTTTGAAATTGAGATTTACCACCAATCACACTAAATTGAATGGCTTTACCATTTACAATTGCATCATCATAAATAGAATTAAAAGCAACGTCATACAAAATGTCATTATTCTTTTTAGTTAGGAGTCGATAATAATTACCCAAAGGATTTGGCTCACTAAAATAAGCAGTTAATTGCACTAAACTATCGCTGTCTGCTCTGCTGTCTGGCGCGGGTTTCACCACAACACTATCTAAGGGAGCTGGAGGTAGTATTTGCGTAGTTGAAGTGAAAATATGACCATCCACTGCTACTTTCAAATGATAGGTGTTTCCTATTTGACCTAATAATTTAGTTGTATCAATGTAAAATGAAGCGTTACCTAATTTTACCATTTTTAAATAAATAGCGGTAGTGTCGTTATTGACCGTCAAACTTACTTTTGCATTGTCTACGAATAAGTTTAAAAAATCATCGTTTGATATTTCATTGATAAATGATATTCCTCTAGAAACGGTAACAAATGGACCTTGACCATTTTCAATA
Source organism: Bacteroidota bacterium (assembly GCA_039798705.1). GTDB lineage: Bacteria > Bacteroidota > Bacteroidia > Sphingobacteriales > Sphingobacteriaceae > CAIKLP01. The sequence goes on along the minus strand of JBDKFN010000047.1, from coordinate 4,229 downwards.
TATCCCTCAATAACATAGGGGCTAGGTGCTACAGGGAAATCTATATTGATATCTTTTTCACATGAACTAAAGAACATGGTTACAGAAAGCAGGCTTAGTAAAATATATCTTTTCATCTTGCTTAAAATTTAAAATTCCAGGTTACAGATGGAATAAATGGGAAAACGGTAATCTGTTTTGGTTGAACTTTTAATCCTTGATTCAAAACATCACCTTGTATGTCTAAGTAAACAATGTATTGGTTTAAATGATTGTAAACATTGTATATACTGAAGTTCCAAGTAGATTCATATTTATCTGTCTTCTTAGCTGTATAAGTTGCAGAAATGTCTAAACGATGATAAGGACTTAATCGATATTTGTTTCGATAGTCATTTTCGAAATACAAGCCCTGCGTACCATTGCTAAAGAAAACCAAACTAGTTGGAAGGTTGAATGCAGCACCAGAGCCATATACAAACACTGAACCAAAAGTCCATTTATTATTTAATGTATATGATAAAACAATAGATCCATCGTGTCTGCGGTCATATCTTGCAAAAAATGTTTTGCCTTCATTCAAATCTGCAAATGTTCTTTCAGCATAGGAATGCGTATAGCCAATCCATCCATTGAATTTCCCTACAGATTTTTTAATGAAAAATTCAGCACCATAAGACCTGCCAATTCCAAAAGTAAAATCGTTTTCGATGTTAGCACTTAAGCGTCCAGTAGTATTCTCTTTGAATTCAATTAAATTCTTTAAGTCTTTATAATATAATTCTACAGATGTTTCGTATTGGTCGTCTTTGAAATTTCTAAAATAACCAATAGAATATTGCGTACAAAATTGAGGTTTAACAACCGAAGAGGCAGGCACCCAAAGGTCTGTAGGCAGTGTGCTACCACTCAAAGAAGCTAAATTTACAAATTGGTTTGTTACAGTATAAGCTGCTTTTATAGATGCTGATTTACTCGTTTGGAATCGAATAGAAAAACGGGGTTCTAAACGATGATAGGTTTTTATATTTTCTCCATCACCATAAGAAATGGTATCACTAATGGTTCCAACATCGTTTTGAATATAACGATCATAAGGTCCAATTTGCTGAAAAAACGCGTAACGTAATCCAGCATTTATTTTAATTTTTTCAGTTAAATCAAAATCATTTGAAAAATAAGCTGCTGCTTCATTTGCATATTGTCTATTAATTTTTTCAGGACTAATACTGCTTTCGCCAATTGTTCCAGTGGCTGTTGTTGGGGTAAATGTATGAAAGGTATAAGCCGCACCAAACTTAACCTGGTTGCGGATGTTAGGGAAATAATCAAAGTCTACTTTTGTTGAATAATCTCTGACACCCGAAAACAATTCAAAATCAAAATTACTTTGACTTGCACCAATTTTGAATACATAATCGCTAAATAATGCAGTGGTATTTACAAATAACTTTTCGTTAAACAAGTGATTCCAACGCATAGTAGTTGTAGAATTTCCCCAAGGAAATTTGATTCCAAAACGTTCACCTTTGAATAGAAATTGATCTTTACCATAATATCCGCTAAAGAAAACTCGGTCTTTTTCAGATAATTGGTAATTCAATTTTAGGTTTAAGTCATAGAAGTAATAACCTGAGCCAGAAAGGGTAGAAGTACTACTTACAAAGGGTTTGATCAATGCATCGATATAGGTTCTTCTTGCAGCTAACATGAATGAACTTTTGCCTTTTTGAATAGGACCTTCAAGGGTTAATCTAGAAGCAATCAAGCCAACACCACCTGTTGCATGGTAGCTTTGGTTATTACCTTCTTTCATATTTACATTTACAACAGAAGAAAGTCTTCCGCCATATTCTGCAGGCATACCACCTTTGATAAGGGTTACACTATTTATCGCATCTGAATTAAAAACAGAAAAGAAACCAAATAAATGTCCAGAATTATAAACGGTTGCTTCGTCAAGCAAAACCAAGTTTTGATCTGGGCCACCACCTCTAACATAAAAACCGCTGTTGCCTTCGCCAGAAGACTGAACTCCAGGTAACAATTGCAAGGTTTTTAAAATATCCACTTCACCTAAAATAACAGGCAAGGTTTTTACTTTTTCCATTTGCAAGGTTTGCGTACCCATTTGCGTACTTTTGAAATTGTTCTCTGCTTTTTCTGCAAGTACAACAGCTTCTCTACTGACAATGGAATTACTTTTCAAATAGAAATTTCTTTTTACGTTTTTAGTTAAATCAATGGTATCTACAATTGGTTTATATCCTAAGAAACTAGCTGCAATTTGATATTTACCTGTAGGTAAAGTTATGGAGTAATAGCCGTATTCATTGCTGTTGATACCCTTTCCAAGTTCTCTCACTATAACCGTACTACCGATTAATGTTTCTCCTGAAAATGCATCTTTGATATATCCGCTGACGCTAAATTTTTGTTGGGCAAATAAAAAAGTGGGGCTAAGTAATAAAGCGAGTAAGAATAAGATTTTATTTTTCACTATTGGTTTTTAGAAAAAGTCAAACTGTAAACCGAATCTTCGGTCAATATTTTAATAACGTATAATCCAGGATTAAAGTTTTCGGTTGAAAATTTAAAACTTCCATTTGCTGACTGCAAATTCTCTTGTATTAATAATGCACCTGTACTAGTATATACAGCTATTTCAGCTGATTGAGAATTAGGAATGTTGAATTGACAAAAATCGTTAACTGGATTTGGGTATAAAGTAATTTTTTTATTGTCGATTTGATTAATTCCAGAACTGATGATTAATAAATTTGCATCTGGAATACCCCAACCATATTGATTGTTCGGATTAATATGTTGATCCGAGTTTTCTTTTAACCATTCTTTGAAAGCAAAAGGAGTTTTATATGGAGCAACAGTTTGAAGTAATTCTAAGGCACAAGCACTAAATCCAGCCATTATAGGCCCTGAGAATGAGGTTCCACTTCCAAACCCAAAACTACCTGTATTTGCTTTTGCAATCCATGCTGGGCCACCTTGCGCCACAACATCGGGCTTTGTTCTACCATCTGCAGTTGGACCATTACTAGAAAAACCTGCAATCATTTTTGTTGGATCAACAGCACCAACAGAAAGTACATTCTTACCATCTGCTGGAGCACCAATATAAAACCATGCGCTACTTCCAGAATTACCGGCACTATTTACAACTAAAACACCTTTATCAACAGCAATATCAGCAGCAATAGTTATTGGAGCTGTAATACCATTCATATCTGTGTAAGTATAACTTTGCGAAGCAGCATCATATTCAGTATAGCCTAATGAAGAATTGATAATATCTGCACCTGCACTATCAGCATATTCAGCAGCAGCAGCCCAATTGTATTCTTCTACCAAATATTCGGTCGCTTCTTCTTCTGTTTTTAATAGATAAAATTTTGCGTCTGGTGCAAGGCCTATCATGGTGTCGGGCACATTTGCGCCGATGCAAGACAACACACTAGTACCATGGTTACTGTAATCGTAAACGAACGAAGTATTATCGGTAAAATTCCAAGTGCCTATAATTTGATTTTTTGCACGTAAAGAATCGAATGCAGTATGCGTATTTGCATTTCTAAATCCAGCATCGATAATAGCAATTTGAATGTTTTTACCAGTAAAACCTAATTCGTGTAGATTTTGCGCATTCAACATTTTAGTTTGATTCCATGCATTACCATATTTCGAAGAATCAATTTTATTAAAAGGGTTTGCAATGTTTTCTTCAGGGAATTTATTGACACTTGATTTGTGGACATTGGTACCAAATACTTTTTTATAACGTATAACAAAAGGAAGGTTTCCAATCGCAATTGCTTGGTTTGTATCTGCCTGAATGGTCATTGTATTTAGCCATTTTGAACGGTTAAGTACTATTGCGCCTGTATTTTTGATGGCTGCAACATATGCAGGATTTACAGGTAAATCACTCGAATCAATTGAAATGTTCATTCGAGTTCTTCTGTTAATTGCTCTAACAGATAAATATTCACTTGGGTTGCTAATTGTGTAAGGGTTGTTCGCTTTGTTTTTCAAAAATACGATGTAGCGATCTTGCGCATTTGCATTTAATATGGTTAACAAGCATAAAACTGTTAGCCAATAATTTTTTCTTAAAATAGTTTTCATATTTATTTTTTAGAAATAATTCCACCACCAATTAAGTCGTTTCCTTCATAAAAAACAGCCGATTGGCCAGGTGCTAATCCAGAAACGGGAGCGTAAAAATCAACTTT
>JBDKFN010000046.1:0-14509 GCA_039798705.1 Bacteroidota bacterium | reverse complement strand
ATGTCATATAAAAAAGAAAATAAGATCAAAAGTAATTTCACCTCGATCACCATTAGTTTAGCATCTCCTGAAGCAATTTTGGAGCGTTCTAGTGGAGAGGTTTTAAAACCTGAAACGATCAACTATCGTACTTACAAACCGGAACGTGATGGTTTGTTTTGCGAGCGTATTTTCGGTCCAGTAAAAGATTACGAATGTCATTGCGGTAAATACAAACGTATCCGTTACAAAGGTATCGTTTGTGATCGTTGTGGGGTTGAAGTTACAGAGAAGAAAGTTCGTCGTGAGCGCATGGGTCACATTGCCCTTGTTGTTCCGGTTGCGCACATTTGGTATTTCCGTTCTTTACCTAACAAAATTGGTTATTTATTAGGCTTACCTACAAAGCGTCTTGATTTAATTATTTATTACGAGCGTTATGTAGTTATTCAAGCTGGTATCAAAGAACAAGATGGTGTCAACAAAATGGACTTCTTAACAGAAGAAGAATACCTTGACATTCTTGATACTTTACCAAAAGAAAATCAATATTTAGATGATGCCGATCCAAATAAATTCATCGCCAAAATGGGTGCTGAAGCTATTGAAGATTTATTAAGCAGAATCAATTTAGATGAGCTTTCTTATGATTTAAGAAATAAGGCTAACACCGAAACTTCTCAACAAAGAAAGAACGAAGCATTGAAACGCTTACAAGTGGTAGAAGCATTTAGAGATGCAAACAAACACATTGAAAATCGTCCAGAATGGATGATTGTAAAAATTGTGCCAGTTATACCTCCTGAATTGCGTCCATTAGTTCCTTTAGAAGGTGGTCGTTTTGCAACTTCAGATTTAAATGATTTATACCGTCGTGTAATTATCAGAAATAATCGTTTAAAGAGATTAATTGAAATCAAAGCACCAGAAGTTATTTTAAGAAATGAAAAACGCATGCTTCAAGAAGCGGTGGATTCATTGTTTGATAACTCTCGTAAAGTTAACGCTGTGAAAACAGAAGGTAACCGTGCGTTGAAATCATTATCAGATATTTTAAAAGGTAAACAAGGTCGTTTCCGTCAAAACTTACTAGGTAAACGTGTCGATTATTCTGCACGTTCGGTAATTGTTGTTGGACCAACTTTGAAACTACACGAGTGTGGTTTACCAAAAGATATGGCAGCTGAATTATTCAAACCATTTATCATTCGTAAGATGATAGAAAGAGGTGTGGTTAAAACAGTAAAATCTGCTAAGAAAATTGTTGATCGCAAAGACCCAATTGTTTGGGATATTTTAGAAAATGTATTGAAAGGTCATCCGGTATTATTAAACCGTGCTCCTACATTACACAGATTAGGTATCCAAGCTTTCCAACCAAAATTAATTGAAGGAAAAGCAATTCAATTACATCCATTAGTTTGTACAGCGTTCAACGCCGATTTTGACGGTGACCAGATGGCGGTGCATTTACCATTAGGTAACGCAGCAATTGCAGAAGCTCAATTATTGATGCTTGCATCACATAATATTTTGAACCCTGCAAACGGTACGCCTATCACGGTTCCATCACAAGACATGGTACTTGGTTTATACTACATGACAAAAGGTAGAAGAACTGAGCCTGGTAAAATTGTGAAAGGTCAAGACAGAACTTTTTATTCTCCAGAAGAAGTAATTATTTCATTGAATGAAGGTCAATTAGATTTGCATGCATTCATTAAAGTAAAAACACAAACTGTTGAGAACGGACAGTTCGTTCAAAAAATTATTGAAACAACAACAGGTCGTGTTTTATTCAACCAAGTTGTTCCAATTGAAATGGGATACATCAACGAGTTGTTGACTAAAAAATCTTTACGTGATATTATCGGAGACATTGTGAAAACAACCGGTATGGATCGTGCAGCAAGATTCTTAGATGATATCAAAGAATTAGGATTTAAAATGGCGTTCCGTGGTGGTTTATCATTTAACCTTCAAGACTTAACTATTCCTGCTGAAAAAGCAAGTTTAATTAAGAAAGCTTCTGACGAAGTAGAAGAAGTAATGGGTAACTACAACATGGGATTCATTACCAACAACGAGCGTTACAATCAAATCATCGATATCTGGACACGTATCAATTCAAGATTGACAGATAACGTGATGAAGCAATTAGCAACCGACAACCAAGGATTTAACTCTGTTTACATGATGTTAGATTCTGGAGCGCGTGGTTCTAAAGAGCAAATTCGTCAGTTATGTGGAATGAGAGGTTTGATGGCTAAGCCACAAAAATCTGGTTCAGGTGGAGAGATTATTGAAAACCCAATTTTATCAAACTTTAAAGAAGGTCTTTCGGTATTAGAGTACTTTATTTCTACTCACGGTGCGCGTAAAGGTTTGGCCGATACTGCCTTGAAAACAGCCGATGCGGGTTACTTAACTCGTCGTTTAGTGGATGTTGCACAAGACATGATTGTGAACGAACCAGATTGCGGTACTTTAAGAGGAATATTAACTTCAGCATTAAAAGACAACGAAGAAATCATCGAGCCATTATACGATCGTTTATTAGGTCGTGTTTCAGTTCATGATGTATTTGATATTGTTACTGGTGAATTATTAGTAGAAGCTGGTGCACAAATCACAGAAGAAATCGGAAAGAAAATTGAAGCTTCAACTGTTGAAGCAGTAGAAATTCGTTCGGTATTAACTTGTGAAGCTAAGCGTGGTGTTTGTGCAAAATGTTACGGTCGTAACTTAGCATCTGGCCGTATGGTTCAGATGGGAGAAGCGGTTGGTGTTATTGCAGCACAATCTATTGGTGAGCCAGGTACACAGTTAACATTGAGAACATTCCACGTTGGGGGTACTGCATCTAACATTGCTGCAGAGTCTACAATCGTTGCGAAGTTTGAAGGTAAAATAGAATTAGAAGGAATTCGTACAGTTCAGTTGAAAACAGAAGAAGGCAAAACAGATGTAGTGTTAGGTCGTTCAGGTGAATTCAGAATCGTAGATGAAAAATCAGGTCGTGTAATCATGACTAATAACATTCCTTACGGTGCGCATCTTTACATTAAAGATGGTCAGAAGTTAAATAAAGGTGATGTTATTTGCGGATGGGATCCATATAACGCAGTAATTATTTCTGAGTTTGACGGTAAAATTGATTTCGAATTTATTGAAGAAGGAATCACTTTCCGTGAAGAGTCTGATGAACAAACTGGTCACAAAGAAAAAGTAATTATTGATAGCCGTGATAAAACAAAAAATCCGTCTATTAAAATTGTAGATAAGAAAGAGGTTATTAAATCATATAACATTCCAGTAGGAGCTCACATCGCTGTTGAAAAAGGTGATAAAGTTATTGCAGGACAAGTTATCGTGAAAATTCCTCGTTCAACTGGTAAGACCCGAGATATTACAGGTGGTTTACCTCGTGTAACTGAATTATTCGAGGCGCGTAATCCATCAAATCCAGCGGTTGTTACAGAAATCGACGGTGTTGTTACATTAGGTGGTGTAAAACGTGGAAATAGAGAAATCATTATTGAACCTAAAGATGGTTCACCTAAGAAATATTTAGTTTCATTATCGAAACATATCTTAGTTCAAGATAATGACTTTATTAAAGCGGGTATGCCATTATCTGATGGTTCAATTACGCCTTCTGATATTCTTGCAATTAAAGGACCTTCTGCAGTACAAGAATACTTAGTAAATGGTGTACAAGAAGTTTACCGTTTACAAGGTGTGAAAATCAATGACAAACATTTCGAAGTAATTGTTCGTCAAATGATGCAGAAAGTAATCATCGAAGATCCAGGAGATACTAAATTCTTAGAATTAGAATCTGCAGATAAATTTGATTTCATGGAAGAGAACAATTGGATCTACGACAAAAAAGTGGTGACTGATCCAGGAGATTCTCCAAATGTAAAAGCAGGACAAATTATTACTGTTCGTAAACTACGAGATGAAAACTCAGTATTGAAACGTAAAGACCAAAAATTAGTGGAATCTAGAGATGCAGTTTCTGCAACATCAAGACCATTGTTACAAGGTATTACACGTGCTTCATTGGGAACTAAATCATTCATCTCTGCAGCTTCCTTCCAGGAAACTACTAAGGTCTTGAATGAGGCAGCAATCCACGGTAAAATGGATAGTTTATTAGGATTGAAAGAAAACGTGATCGTAGGTCACTTAATTCCTTCAGGAACTGGTATTAGAAAATACGATCGTATGATTGTAGGATCTAAAGAAGAATACGAAGCATTATTAGCTTCTAAAGAAGACTAGTCTATTCCTTAATATCATTTAAAAGCCCCGCCTAATAGCGGGGCTTTTTTGTTTTTAAAATGAAAAATTGATTTATTTATTTAAATTTATTAAACAATTATAAATCATCGGCTAATCATTCGAATTAGTATTTGATCAATTCGGACAAATAATTAAAGTTCAAAAACAATGAAAGCTTGTTTTCTTTTTTGCACCTTATTTTTTTTCTTTAAAGTAACTTTAGCTCAAAATTTAATAATAAATCCAGAGTTCGAAGATACATCGCTTGCAAACATTGCAGCTGTTCAAACTTTTATTTCAGGAGAATTGAATTATTTTTATGGTAAAATAACTTTTGGTAGAGGTATAACTCCTCCAACCTTAGATTTAAAGAAATATTTAAAAAACCACTTATCGGAAATGGCAAAATCTGGTAACGCTGCAGGTGGAGGGTTGTTTTATAAAGTAAATGGCACGAAAGGTTGTTTGGTGATGAGGTTTTCAGAAGTACTCATTAAAGATGAATCTTATGTTTTTGAAATATATATCAAACATGCAGCAGGTAGTTTTGCTTTAAATAATTTAGATATTGCTTTAGCAGATTTCGATTTTCATTATAATGCCGGAGATTATAAATCGCCAAGTCTATTGAATTTACACAGAATGAATTCCTTTTTAGTTGACTCTTCCATAACGAATAAACAATGGGAGAAAATAAAGTTTGAATTTGTAGCTAAAGGAAATGAAAAATCAATTGTTGTAGGTTGTTTTGGGTATCCAAAGAAGTTTATAAAAAAGCCAATTGCAAATCAGTTGGATTCATTAAAAGGAGATTATGCAGTATATCTTCTGGATGAAGCAGTGTTAATGACTAGGAAGAACTTTCAGATTTTTGAATTAGAAAGAAAGCTTGTACCCAATTCAATATTCTTTGATTTTGATGAGAATTTAATTACAGATCAAAGTAAAATCAAGTTAGATTCTTTATCAATTATTTTAAAAACAAATCCTAAAGCTAAGCTTTCTTTGATAGGTTATACCGACCCCAAAGGGGAAGTTAATTATAATGAAAAGCTTGCATTAAAAAGAGCTGAAACAGCAATGAATTATCTGATTAAAAAAGGAGTCTCTATTAATCAGCTAAATATTAAAAGCCAAACCATAGATTTAGTTGATGGTATAAACCTGCCGTCAAGTAAATATTATCTATTAAGAAGAGTAGCATTCGTATTACTATAGTCACTCTAATTCTTCTTGTTATTTCAATTTGAAGCATCGCAATTATTTTTATATTTGAATATTAAATAAAATTAAAATGGAAGAGATCAACGACCCGAATCAAATTAACATAGAATTATCGGAAGAAATTGCCGAAGGTATTTATTCAAACTTAGCCATCATTACTCATTCTAATGCAGAGTTTGTGCTTGATTTTATCAGAATGATGCCAGGAGTTCCAAAGGCGAAGGTAAAGTCTAGGATTATTTTAACGCCTCAACATGCAAAAAGATTATTAGCAGCGCTTTCTGATAACTTACGTAAATACGAAGAAGTAAATGGCAAAGTTACTTTAGAAGAGCAAGCGTTTCCTTTGAGCTTTGGTGGTCCAACAGCCCAAGCTTAAAGCGCATTTGCTTCCTTTTTAAGCTGAGCTTTAATTAGGAAGTGATACCAATAAACCGCTATTGCATAAATCCCCGCTGTAATAAGAAATACATTTGCATAGGCAAAACCGTGTCTGCGAAGTATAGAGAAAATGAGCGCAGAAAAAAACCAACTTCCAGACCAAATGGAAGCTGTTAATGCAGAAATAATTTCTTGATTTTTTGGCCCAACATATTTCATCACTAGCTCAGAACTCACTGGTGCAGCCATGTTCATGAGGGGTTGTCTAATTAAGAAAAAGAAGATTGCAAAATAAATGCTGTAACTGAGTGCAGCATAATATTCGGTGCAAGCCAGCAAAGCCAAGGACAAAACTGCAATGCTTTGTGTTCGGGTAATGGCAATTTTGTAGCCATACTTTGCACGAATGTGTGGAACTAATAATGCGGCTGCGGCTACCGTAATAGAAGAGAAGCTATTCAGTAATGCAAAATTATCCGAATCCATTTTAAATACTTTAAAGAAAAATAAATTAATGAATGGAATCGTTAAGCCTGCGCCAATTGCCAAAAGCAACGAAGGTGTCATGGCGAATGCGATCGTTCCCCAGTCGAAGCCGGAGAGGTTCAGGCGGCTACCAGAATGCAAGGTAACGGCTTCTTTCCTTTGCATTCGAAATACAAAATAAATACTACAACTAGATAATACAGCTAATAGTAACAAGCATTTAAACTCGTCAAAATAAATGGGGTTAATATGGTTGAGTATATAAATGATAATTCCAGAAAGAATCATGGCTAAACTATAGGTTGCATAGCTCAATGAAATAGCGGCAGTTCTGGTTTTTTCTGAAGTATTGCGAATGATGAATGGCAATGCGAGCACTTGAATAATTCCATAACACAAGCCCCACAACGCAGCGCTAATGTATATCATAGCAACATGGCCAAATTCTGCAGCAATTAAAATACTCATGCTGAAAATAAAAACACCTATTGCAGCTATATAAAAAAATGGTTTTAGTTTTCTGCCTTTTATAAATAATCCTAAGGGGAAGGCAAGTAGCATTACAGTCAAAAATCGTAAAGAAATAAAATCTGCAATTTGATGATCTTCAAATCCTTTTTTTGAGAAATAGATATTTAGAATCATCATGAAAGCTGCATTCACCAATTGAATAAAAAATTCCGCTGCAATAAATTGCAAAACCAACCTTTCGATTTGAAAATAGGGTTTTAGAATTTTACTAATCATTTTTGATTTTGTGTTTCAAGAAAGATAAAATTTCTTCAAATGCTTGGTTGTTGAACCAGTTGTAATTGGGGTCTCTTCTCAACCATGTTAACTGACGTTTTGCAAACCTTCGGGTGTTTTGTTTGATTTTTTCAATGCTTTGTTCGAGTGAACTTTCGCCATCTAAATATTCAAATACCTCTTTGTATCCAACTGTTTGAAGGGCATAGCAATTTCTGGATGTACTATTTTTTTCTACTTCTGCTACCAATCCCTCCGCTATCATTTGATCTACTCTTTGGTTAATCCTTTGGTATAGATTTGCTCGTTCGTCGGTAATGGCAATTTTAATAATGTCAAAATCTCTTTGTTTTGTTTTGCCGGTTAAATGTGTTGAATAAGCATTGCCACTTAGTTGACTAACTTCAATGGCGCGCATCATTCTTTGTTTATTCTGACGGTCAACTATTGCATAATATTCAGGATCTACTTGTAATAATAACTGCTGAAGTTCTTCGGTGCTCTTTTCTTGAAGTGCATTACGCAAATGGTCGTCTCTAAAAGTTAAATCGTCTAAGCCTTCGCAAACGGCCTGGGTGTATAGCCCCGAGCCACCGACTAAAAAAACAATTGTATGTTTTTGAAATAGCGTTTGTAGTTTTTCAATTGCTAGTTTCTCAAAAGTGCCGGCATCTACAATTTCGTTGACTGAATGTGAATTGATGAAATGATGTTTAATTTGTGCAAGTTCAGTGGCATTGGGTTTTGCAGTTCCGATGCTTATTTCTTGGTAAAACTGTCTTGCATCTGCGGAAACTATTTCAGTTTGAAAATGTTGCGCTAGTTTTATGGCTAATGCTGTTTTTCCGACAGCAGTTGGCCCCGATATTACTACTAGCGTTGCTTTCAATTTAGTCTTCCTCTTGGTTAAAATCTTCGTCCATATCGTCGCCAAATTCAGAAGGTTCATCTTCGCCTTCTTCTTCCTCTTCAGGGGCATCTGGGTGCGCTTCAATAGCCATTGCATCAACTTCTTCCTCGTCCTCATCGCCTAATCCAAATTCATTTAAGAAATCGAGGTCGTCGTTTGCAACGGTTGGAATAATTGGACTATTGCCAAATTGTTTTGGCGCTACACCTGTGCTTTTTATACACAATGGATAGTTAAGACTTGGGTCTTCGTTAATGGTAATTTTCATTAACTGAATATAAAAAGTCCAAGGTTTTTCTAAATTAAAAATATAGTATATTTTTTGATGCGGATCGATGATGAAATTTTTCAAAACTGATTTTTCCATTAAAACAGTTTTCGCAGCATCTTTAATATTTACTTCGTTTAGTGTGATTTCTTTTCCTTTATGCCATTGGTCGTTGCTCATGTAGAAACTACTATTTGCTTTGCCATCAAAACCAATAGATTGGTGTATTGCACGATGAAAGTCCTCAAATGTTTGATTTGATTTTATTTCTATTTCTCTGGAAACCTCGTCGTAGTCTTCAAAGGTTATTTTAAATTTATATATCGCCATAATTTTAAAACGATGTTGCTTATTTCTTAGTTACAAATTAATTATTTTTTGTGCTTTTCGCAATATTAATTGCGGTTAATCCCAATTTTACGCCTTCCGCAAGCATTAACGCTATGGCTGCATTTCTTTCATTCGGAATTTCGCCTTCTAAGATGGCTTCTCTAATTGCATTTTTAAGCAAGCCAACTTCTTTTCCAGCACTCAATCCAAAAGTTTCCATGATATCATTCCCGTCAATAGGAGGTTGCCAGTTTCTTAATTGATCTTTGGCTTCTACTTCAATAATTTTTTCTTTGACCAGCTCAAAATTATTTTTGTATTTTTTCATTTTGTATTCGTTTTTGGTTGTGATGTCTGCATTGCATAATATCATCAGCGCATCAATGTCCTCGCCAGCTTCGAATAATAATCTTCTAACTGCCGAATCGGTAACTGTGCTTTGAGCAAGCACTATAGGTCTTAAATGAAGGAGTACAAGTTTTTGTACAAACTTCATTTTTTCATTTTGTGGTAACCTTAAATCTTTGAAAATTTTAGGAACCATTCTTGCGCCTTTGTCTTCATGTCCGTGAAAGGTCCAACCATGTTCGGGTTCAAAACGTTTCGTTGCAGGCTTCGCAATATCATGTAATAATGCAGCCCATCTCAACCATAAGTCTTCGGTGTGTTCGCAAATATTATCTAATACTTGTAAGGTATGGTAAAAATTGTCTTTATGAGATTTTCCATTGATGGTTTCAACGCCATGCAATTCGGCCATCAGTGGAAATATGATTTGTAAAAGTCCTGTATTAAATAAATGCTCAAAACCTATTGATGGTTTTTTAGAAAGCATGATTTTATTTAATTCATCGGTGATGCGTTCTTTGCTAACAATTTTAATGCGTTCTTTATTTTCAGTTATAGCTTGCAAGGAAGCCGCATCAATTTTAAAATTTAATTGCGCTGCAAAACGAATGGCGCGCATCATGCGCAGTGGGTCGTCGGAATAGGTTATGTTAGGCTCAAGCGGTGTTCTGATGAGCTGTTTTTTAATGTCATCTAAACCATTAAACGGATCTAATAATTTACCGTAGTTTAATTTCTCTAAACTAATGGCTAACGTATTGATGGTAAAATCTCTTCTGTTTTGATCGTCTTGTAAATTGCCATCTTCTACAATGGGTTTGCGTGAGTCATTTCTGTAAGACTCTTTTCTAGCGCCTACAAATTCTATTTCCCAGCCTTTAAAATTAAGCATGGCTGTGCCGAAATTTTTAAAAACATTTACGGCAGTTTTATTACCAATTTTTAAAGCAACTGCTTCGGCAAATTCAATTCCATTTCCAATAATTAGGAAATCGATGTCTTTTGATTTTCTATTCAACAACAAATCTCGCACATAACCACCAATTACATAAACTGGCACTTTGCGTTCTTGTGCCACTTCTGTAATGATGGGAATAATTGGATGTGTTAATAGATTTTTCAATACTCAATTTTTATTGCCGTGAAATTAATAAAAAAAGCTTAGCTATGATTCGATAAATGAAAGATTCATTTATTTTCTGATGAATTCAAAGGTGCCGTTGGTTGCAATTTTCATAATAGTTGAAGGCTGTCCGGTGCCGCTTTCATTGATTTCACAAGTGTAATCAACCGCATTGATAAAATAGTCGCTGATGTCAGCTCTATCTATGGCAGCGGCTTCTCCTGAAATATTAATTGAAGTAGAAACGATAGGGAATTTAAATCTTTGAATAAGTTGGTTTGCAAATCCAACTTTTATAATTCGAATGCCAATACTACCATCCTCGTTGATTGCATTTTTTGCTAAATTTTTTGCACCAGGTAAAATTAGTGTTAGTGGTCGATCAGCGTATTCTATTAGGTTCCAAACAATCTCTGGAACTTCCTGAATATAGGATTGTAATTTTTGCTCATTATCTAAGAGTAAAACAAAACTCTTATGCGGAGGTCTTTTTTTTAGTGCAATAATTTTCTCAACTGCGGCTTCATTTCTAGCATCACAACCTAAACCCCAAATGGTATCGGTAGGGTAAAGTATGGTATTCCCTGCTGTTAAATGTGGAATGGTTTTTTTTATTTCCTCTGCGTAATTCATATTTATTTTATCGATTCATATAGTTTCATTAATTCCATTGCAATTTTTTTGCTATTGAATTTTTCGACATATATTTTACCCTTTTGGGCAGAATTTTGTTTTGCTATTTCGTCTGATTGTAAACGGATAATAATTTGTGCAAGTTGACCAGCATCTGTTGCGTCAAAATAATGACTGTCTGGTCCGCCAGCTTCTTCTAAGCAAGAGCCTTTGGCTGCAATGACTGGTACACCTGAATGTAAGGCTTCAATAATTGGTATTCCGAAGCCTTCAAATTTAGATGGATAAATAAATATATCTGCCAATTGATATATGCTCGGTAAATCTTCAAATTCCACTTTGTTAATTTGAATCACTCGGTCTTGTAATTGGTGTTCTTTAATAAATTGATCAATTATTTGCCCGTAAGATTTCTTTTTTCCCACCATTACTAGCTTGGTGTTGGAATCCATTTGTAGCATGGCTTCTAAAATAACTAAAGCATTTTTTCTTTCTTCAATAGTTCCAACGTATAATAAAAAATTATTTGGCAGTTGATATTTATCGCGAATTTTATTTAATGTTTCAGTTGTATTTTTATTTTCGAAAATTGCATCGCATGCTTGATAGATTACTTTTATTTTGTTTTCATCAACGCCATAAAATGATATGATATCTTTTTTTGTTTGTTCTGAAATTGCGATTATTTGATGAGCATGTTTAACAGCATGTTTAATTTTATTATCATAAATTTTCCGATCTATTTTTTTATAGTAATTCGGAAATCTTTTAAAAATTAAATCATGAATGGTAACAACTGTTTTGATGTTCGTTTTTTCAATGCCGTCGGGTATTTCATGGCTTAAACCATGGTACAGATCAATTTGGTCGTGTGCTGCATCTGCTGCAATTCCAAAGCGTCTCCAAGCGGAAGAAAAAGTACCATAAAATATATTTCTTGGACCGCGAATGTGCACATTGCGAAAGTCTTTTATAAAATCGCTTGCGCCTTCACCTACTTTTTTAGGTGTATAAAGAAAGTATTCATTTGCTGGAAATGCCTTACAAATATTACTGATGGTTGATCGTGAATAGTTACCTAAACCAGTAAAATTTGCAAATGCTCTTTTCGCGTCGTATCCGATTTTCATTTATTTATACGGCAACATTATATTCTCTCAATGCATTATTTAGAGAAGTTTTTAAATCGGTTGATGCTTTTCTTTGGCCAATGATTAACGCGCAAGGTACTTGGTATGCACCGGCTGCAAATTGTTTAGTATAAGAACCAGGAATAACCACAGCTCTTGATGGAACTCTGCCAATGTATTCAACGGGTTCTGGTCCGCTTACATCTATAATTTTGGTTGATGCCGTTAATACCACATTAGCACCTAAGACAGCTTCTTTTTCAACATGAACGCCTTCTACAACGATGCATCTTGAACCAATAAAACAACCATCTTCAATAATTACTGGTGCAGCTTGTAGGGGTTCTAATACACCTCCAATTCCAACACCACCGCTTAAGTGAACATGCTTACCAATCTGCGCACATGAGCCAACTGTTGCCCAAGTATCTACCATTGTTCCTTCGTCTACATATGCGCCAATATTTACATATGAAGGCATCATGATTACACCTTTTGCTAAATATGCGCCATAACGTGCAACTGCATTTGGTACAATTCTTACACCCTGAGCTACATAATTTGTTTTCAATTTCATTTTATCATGGTAAACAAAAGGACCTACTTTTATTTCTTCCATTTCATTAATAGGGAAGTATAAAACCACGGCTTTTTTCACCCATTCATTTATTTGCCAACCATTTGAAGTGGGTTCTGCTACTCTTAATTCTCCTTTGTCTATCAGGTCTATAACGGCATTGATTGCCTCTTTAACCTCGGTAGTGTGTAATATAGACCTGTCATCCCAAGCCTTCTCGATAATTGACTTAAATTTTTCGTTCATTTTATGCCTAAATTTTAGATAATGCAAATCTAATAACAAAGTATAAACAAAAGCGCTTATTTTTGAATTTATATGGCTATGGCAATTGAAAAATTAAGGGTAGATAAATACTTATGGGCAATAAGGGTATTTAAAACGAGAAGTATAGCCACAGAGGCTTGTAAAGCCGGTAAGGTGAAAATGGGAGGGTTGTCTTTGAAGCCTGCTCACATCGTTAAGGTTGGAGAGCAATATGCCATACAAAAAGACCAACAAAAGAAGATTATTCAAGTGTTGGAATTATTAGAGAAAAGAGTAGATGCCACGAAGGCCGCAGCCTATTTTCAAGATTTAACACCACCAGAATTAGACCCTAAATTTATATCTGTGTTTAATGCGCCTGTTTTAAAAAGAGATAGGGGTACAGGAAGACCCACGAAAAGGGATAGGCGCGAAATAGATGATTTACAAGACAGTTGGGACTAATCACTAAATTTAATGTTCTAACGCCTATTTAAATTGGGGAAAATGTCATTTTAGAATTAAAATAAAATGTCGATATTGAGCTTTTACCAATATCAAAAAGCACATGATTCAAGTTAAATTTAATACCCAAAGTCAACCATTCTTTCAAGCATTAAGAACACGTACTGACCAATATTTTAAGGCTAATCAAATTAGCACAAAAGGTGACGCAAGGTTGTTTTGGAAAACAGCAATACTTTCTATTTCATTTATTTCCATTTATGTAACATTGGTATTTCTTACGCCTCAAATGACATGGGTTAATTTAATACTATGTGCAATGTTGGGTGCAAACTTTGCAGCGATAGGTTTTAACATGATGCATGATGGTGCGCATGGAAGTTATTCAGATAATAAATTTTTAAATGAAACGATGGGTTTCACTTTAAATATTATGGGTGGAAACATGTACGTGTGGAAACAAAAACACAATGAAAACCACCATACATTTACCAATGTAGAGGGCTTTGATGATGACATAAATTTAAAGCCATTCTTAAGAATGCACGAAAGTCAAGAAAAGCTTTGGATTCACCGCTACCAGCACTTGTACGGTGTGTTTATGTATGGAATGTCATTGATGTTTTGGGTGTTCTACCAAGACTTTAAAAGATATTTTAGTGGTCAAATTGCAGACAATACTTTGATGAGAAAAATGAAAAGAGCAGACCATCTTATTTTTTGGTCATCAAAGTTTTTACATATATTTTTATTTATTCTAGTGCCGATGTATACAGTTGGTATATGGAGTGCAATTATTGGATACGTAACCATGTCTTACGTTTGTGGAATTATTTTAGGTATTGTATTTCAAATGGCGCATGTTGTTGAACCTACTTCATTTGTTGCACCAACACAAGGAATTGAAACTATCGAAGATGAATGGGCTGTTCATCAAATCAAAACAACTTTCGATTTTGCTACCAGAAGTAAATTGGTAAGTTGGTTATTAGGAGGGTTGAATTTTCAAGTTGAGCATCACTTGTTTCCGAGGGTAAGTCATGTGCATTATCCAGCATTAAGAAAAATCGTAAGAGATACTTGCGACGAATTCAGTATAAGGTATCACGAATTTCCCACTGTTTTAAAAGCTTTCAGGTCACATCTAACTTATTTAAGAACAATAGGAAGAGCTTAATATCGAGCTAAAACCCTTATAAACACTATGTTTCGTTAAACATTGTGAAAATGTGGATAATTTCTAAATTTTTTTTTGAGTAGATGTTAGTAAAAGTGAAGAATAATACATTTCTTAGAGGCATGAAATAGACCGCTTTTCCTTTAGGAATAGGCTATACATAAAAAACTAAATATTAAAACTTAATTTTAAAAC
>JBDKFN010000045.1:0-14574 GCA_039798705.1 Bacteroidota bacterium | reverse complement strand
TTTTTTGCTGTTTAATTTTTTCACCATCGACAGCAACTTGTTGTCCTGCTTGAACCCTAGCGGTTGCACTTGCAATTCTTTCATTTATGGTTACCCTTCCTTGCGCAACTAATTGGTCTGCCTCTCTTCTAGAACAAAATCCTGAAGCACTGATAAATTTATTGATTTGAACACCTTCTTCAGATCTGTTATTGTTTTTAGGTGGGTGGTTTTTTGACATGATTATATTTAAAATTAGCTATAAATGCTTCCTGAAGCATATAGAATTGCCTACTAAGGTAATAAAAAAGGGCTAAAAATATTTCTATCTTTAAGCACCTATTGTAAAACAATTTTGCTTTAAAATTATTTAGTTAGTATGAATACAGAATTTCAAAGAATAGTAGAGTTTCGCAGATCTAACAGGGGTTTTGATCCGAAAGTAGTAGTACCAGACGAAGTCATCAAAATAAGTTTAGAACGCGCGATATTATCTCCAAATAGCAGCAATATGCAACTTTGGGAGTTTTATTGGTTATCAACTCCTGAAGCGATAGCAGCCATGACCCCAATTTGTTTGAACCAAAGAGCAGCTTCAACTGCAAAGCAAATGGTTGTTTTTGTTACTAGAAAAGATAAATGGAAATCTCGTGCACAATGGAATTTGAATTTAATCAAACAAAATATTGTTGGCAAACCAGATAAAGGTCAAGAAAAAAGCTTGGGCTATTATGGAAAAATTATGCCATTTGTTTATGCAAATGATCCATTTGGAATTTTAACTTTTGCTAGAAAAGTAATGAGTTTCTTTATGGGTTTAAGTAAACCTTTTTTCAGATTAGGTGGTGCTGCAAGTCAAAGAATAACTGTGCACAAATCTTGTGCCTTAGCTGCTCAAACATTTATGTTATCAATTGCTGCGGAGGGTTTTCATACTTGCCCAATGGAGGGCTTCGATGAATTGCGTTTAAAGCGTTATTTAAAGCTTCCTAAAGGCGCAGAAATTAATATGGTTATATCTGTCGGAATGGGAACAGAAGCAGGCGTGTGGGGTAAAAGAAATAGGTTAGCATTTGACGAAGTAGTTTTTAAGCAGTAATTTTAATCGTTATATATTTAACGATGAAAACGGTTAAACTTTTTTTCTTATTTGCAATTATTCCTTTTGCTTTTCAATCTTGTATTTCAAATCGTGAAATCAGAGATCAGTCAGCTGGAATGAACGGAGGTTTTGAAATTGTTCAAAATCAATTACCAGTTAATTGGTATTTTACCAGGTACAAAGAAACCATAGAGCAAAACGATCGAAGCATCAACGACTTTGATATTATTTCAGATAGTAATGATGTAAAAGAAGGAAATCGTGCTTTAAAATTTATAATTCGTAAATGCAGCAATAAAGGTATGTTTCAATCGCCAGGCTTATTTCAAGAGTTTGAGGTTAAAAGTGGTGCAAATTATCGAATGAGTTTTTGGGTTAAAAATAACGGCACAAATTTTAAAATTGATATAGCAGCAATTACCCTAAAAGGCGATTCTAAAGAACCCAATGATGTTAAATCTATATCATCTAACGAAACTTTTTCGGAGTGGAAACAATATGTAATAGAAAAACATATTCCTTCAGATTTAGATCGAATTAGAATAGATTTAACATTATTGAGCCCTGGAATTTTTCAAATAGATGATGTGCAATTGCAAGAGATAATAAACGAGGAATCGAAATAATCCGACTATTACTTCATTATTCTTTCAACGTATTCGCCAGTTTCCGTATTGATTTTTAGTTTATCACCAATTTCAACAAATAAAGGGACTTGAACATTAATGTTTCCTTCTACTTGCGCTAATTTGAGTAGTTTTCCTTTGACACCAACTTCTGTATAAATGGTTTCTAATTCCACATGTTTAGGTAAATCGCCTGCTAATGGTTTTTCATTATCGTCAAAACGAATTCTTAAAATCATTCCTTCTTTTAAAAATTGAATAGCTTCACCAAAAATAGATTGAGGAACGGGAATTTGATCAAATGTTTCTTGATTCATACAAATAAGTGAATCACCTTCTAAATAAAGGTATTGCATTTCATATTCGTCTACACGAATAATATCTACTTTTTCTCCTGAACGAAAACGCACCTCACTCTGTTTCCCAGTTTCTACGTTCCTGCATTTTAAAGAATAAATTGCATTTCCTTTACCAGGCGTAATATGATCGTATTCAATCACCTTTAATAATTCGTTATTGTAACGTATGAATGAGTTTTTGCTTAATTCTGAAGTAGTAGCCATTTGATTTTTATTAATTTTTTAAAGATAATAAAAAGGGGAGGTTTTGCGAATAAATTTGATTTTGTAGGGGTGAATTTTTTCCAGGAAAGGTCTATGTAATAATATGAGGGTTAATTATTATTTTTGGGAGCAATAAATTAGAAAATACATCTGTAATTGCAAAAAGAATTAAATGAATCAAAGTTTCGCATATTACTCCATTTTAGTATGGCTAAGCGAAGTTTAGTTTCGGGTATACACTAGTTAGCGGTCATGCTGGACGACAGTGGAAACATTAACCGACAGAGCAAAAAATGAAGAGACACAAATACATAATGACATTTTTAATTTTGACAATTTTCCTTGGCTTGACTGCTTGCTCAAATCAAACGGGCACCAAACCCCAGGCGGACAAAATCATTTCCGACAGTTCTTCAACTCAACAAAAAAACTCTGCAACGACAGATAGTTTGACTGTGCAGAAAGATGAACTGACAAAAATTTATACCCAAGCCATTACTGAGTTTGTAAAAGCAGCTTACAAAAAGGACAAGACGACATTTGACACTTTGTATTTTGGAAAGCATATTTACGGACAACCTGACGACTTTCCAGACATAGAACTACCGGAGACAATTGAGAAAACTCAAATTCGACTTGTTAGCCCAGAAGTTGGACAAAAAAAACAGGCAGCGAGAAAATCTTTGGTTTATGTGAATATGATGGGCTGGGTTGACAGCGAAAAAGCAGAGTTTATATTAGTTGTTTTTTCAAACGGTGGACAACATCAGTATGATTATTTTATCAATTTCAACCACAACACTTCATCAGGCAAATTTGAGTTGGACAAAATAGAGTTTGAAAATTATTTGCACAGCAACGGACAAAAACCAAAACGGATTACTATATACAAAGACGGCAAATATTTTGTGGTCAAGTAATCAAATAAACCGTTGTGCGCATTTCGGGCTGACCAACTCCGAACAAGCAGTAGCACGAACCGCTAACACGGGTTTGGCAAAAGTGGCGGTTCAGTGCTCCGCAGACACATTTGTGGTCAATCAAAGTTTGGTTCTCCGCATCAACATTTGTGGTGAATATCGCCACCTTCGCCAAGCACAAAACCGTTAGTGCGGAGAGTGGGGGAGTCGAACCCTCGTCCAAACAATTATTTCAATATTATTTTCTGCTAAATCCCTTTAATATTATACATTTCCGCTCCTCTGGCTTTTCCGAAGGCTCCGTCCCTAAATAGGGACATATTCAATTTATATAATTCTGAAAAAATGATTTTTTTAATTCTGCTCCTCTCGCATTTCCGAGGGCAATGTCCCAATATAGGGACACGTTTGGATGCTTAGATTCAAAGCAAGACTTTCAGGGTCGCTTCCGGGATTACCTCCGCTTCGCTCCGGTGATCCCCTGAAGGGGGAAGCTGAGTCAAAGAAAAATACCGCAGCCGTCTGACGACGTCTGCTTCTGCATTTTTTGTTTTCTCGCTTTTGCGAATGAATTCGCAACGCTTTAAAACAAAAAATGCCGTCCCTTACAGGCGGCATTTTTCTTTGGCGGAGAGTGGGGTAAATGAACCTAACTCTCGAAACCCTTATATTCATTGACTTTTTTTTTCTCAATTTTCAAATGGGTAACCGCTTGGAAACCCAGTGTAAAAGTAGGAGGGATTGACTCTTACTAGTATTCAAATGTAAGAAATAATTTTTATTACTTATAGGTGTGGACTATCCATATAATTTCTCTCAAATAATTTATTTACATTTGTATAGTTGAAAAAGTTAATCTCAATATCACTTCTCTTCGTATTTCTGTCAGCAAACACAGAAATGCATCATCTATTGAAGTTGCCTTTACTCATTCATCACTACTTAGAGCACCATCCTGATGAGCAAGACAAATCTTTTGCTCACTTCCTTGCCGATCATTATAGCAACAACCCCGAACATTCGGACAAAGACCACCACGAAAACGACAACTTGCCTTTCAAGACAAATGATTGTGCATCCATGCACACTACCATTGTTTTCAATCCCGAACACAATTTTTCTATAAGTGAACCTCACCTTGTTTCCGAAAAAGTTTCAGAGATGTACAATGAGATTATTTATTCTTCAGCCGATCAAAACAGTATTTGGCAACCCCCTCAATTCAGTTAATGATTTATAAGTTCCGCTAACACGGACAAAAAAACATTGACGGTGCTAACGCACTGCATGTAATCTTGTATTCATTCATTAAACTGATAAAAAATGTTAGACAAAATAATAGCGTTCAGCATAAAAAATAAATTCATCATTGCATTGATGACACTTGCACTTATTGTTTGGGGAGTATGGAGTGCAACTAAACTGTCTATTGATGCAGTTCCAGACATTACCAACAATCAAGTGCAAATCATTACTGCTTGTCCAACCCTTGCAGGACAAGAGGTAGAACAGTTGGTAACTTTCCCTATAGAGCAAAGCATTGCCAACCTTCCAGACTTGGAAGAACTGCGGAGCATTTCCCGTTTCGGACTTTCAGTAATTACAGTTGTTTTTGACGATAAAGTGGACATCTACTTTGCCCGACAACTTATTAACGAACGATTAAAGGAAGCCGAAAGCAAAATCCCAAAAGGTGTTGGTACACCTGAATTGGCACCAGTTAGCACTGGTTTAGGGGAAGTGTATCAATATATTATTCACCCAAAAAAGGGAAGTGAAAGTAAATACACAGCTATGGATTTACGGACAATGCAAGATTGGATTGTTGCCCGACAGCTTTATGGAACCAAAGGAATTGCAGAGGTTAACAGCTTTGGCGGACAATTGAAACAATATGAAGTTGCAGTAAATCCTGACCGCTTGATTGCAATGGGTATAACAATTCCCGAAATTTTTACCGCTTTAGAAAAGAACAACGAAAACACTGGCGGGGCATATATTGACAAGAAACCAAACGCATATTTCATTCGTGGTGTGGGGTTAATTGGTTCGTTTGACGATATTAAAAACATAGTTGTAAAAACAAATCCAAACGGCATTCCTATTTTAATAAAAGATGTTGCCGAAGTGCATTTAGGTAGTGCTGTTCGTTACGGTGCAATGACCTACAATGGTGAAGTGGACGCAGTAGGTGGTGTAGTAATGATGCTAAAAGGTGCAAATAGTGCTGATGTAGTAGGCCGCATTAAAGATAAAATGTCAACTATTCAAAAATCATTGCCAAAAGATGTAGTAATAGAACCCTATTTAGATCGAACCGATTTGGTAAACCGAGCAATCAGCACAGTAGAAAAAAATCTGATTGAAGGTGCATTAATAGTAATCTTCGTTTTGGTTTTATTTCTCGGAAATCTACGTGCAGGATTAATAGTTGCTTCTGCCATTCCGTTATCAATGCTTTTTGCGTTGGGTTTGATGAATGTATTTGGAGTAAGTGCAAACCTTATGAGTTTGGGAGCTATTGACTTTGGTTTAATTGTAGACGGTGCCGTAATTATAGTAGAAGCCACATTGCACCATTTAGGGATGCGGAAAGCAATGGGTAAACTTTCCCAATCAGAAATGGATAATGAAGTTTTTATTTCCGCTTCTAAAATCCGAAGTAGTGCCGCATTCGGCGAAATAATTATCCTTATTGTTTATATCCCAATTCTAACCTTGGTAGGTATCGAAGGAAAAATGTTTAGTCCAATGGCTCAAACTGTATCTTTTGCAATTGTAGGGGCGTTAATTTTATCTCTTACTTACATTCCAATGATGTGTGCTGCGTTTCTTTCTAAAAACATTTCACACAAACAAACATTGAGCGATAGAATGATGAACTTATTCCAACGCATTTATGCACCACTTTTGGAAAAAGCAATACGTTTCAAGAAAGTAATTGTAGTTGCAACTGTTGCGATATTTATTGTTTCCGTATTTCTATTTTCAAGAATGGGAGGTGAATTTATTCCTACGTTACAAGAAGGCGATTTTGCATTTCATTGTATTTTGCCACAAGGCACATCACTTTCACAAAGCTTGGAAACCAGTATGCAAGCATCAAGGCTAATCAAAGAATTTGACGAAGTAAAAATGGTAGTGGGCAAAACAGGAGCTGCAGAAGTCCCAACAGACCCAATGCCACCAGAGGCAACGGATATGATGATAATTTTGAAATCACCTACTGATTGGAAACGTGATATTTCATATGATGAATTGGCAGAAGAATTTGAAGAAAAACTCAATACAATTCCAGGGGTTTTCTTTGAAAAAAATCAACCAATTCAAATGCGTTTCAACGAACTGATGACAGGTATTCGCCAAGATGTAGCAGTGAAAATTTTTGGTGAAAATATGGACACACTTTTAAGCTATGCCAATAAGGTAAATGTAGTTGTGCAAAATGTGGACGGTGCAACAGAACCAAGCGTTGAACGAGTTGCAGGGCTTCCGCAAATAGTAATAAAATACAATCGTTCGCAAATTGCCAATTATGGATTAAACATTGAGGATATCAACCACATTGTTTCTACTTCTTTTGCTGGAGGAAGTGCAGGAGTTGTATATGAAAATGAACGCAAATTTGAATTAGTAGTTCGCCTTGACAGCACACACCGCAACAACATAGATGATGTAAGTCATTTGTATATACCAACAACCAACGGAACACAAATCCCTTTATCACAAGTTGCTGAAATTAAAATGGAATTGGGACCTGCACAAATTAGTCGTGAAGAAGGCAAACGCAGAATAGTAGTAGGATTTAACATTAAAGGCAGAGATGTAGAAAGTGTTGTTACTGATATTCAAAAAGTATTAAATGAAAAAGTAAAACTTCCCGAAGGCTATTATTACACATATGGAGGCACTTTTGAAAATTTGCAAGCGGCAAGCAAACGCTTAATGATAGCTTTGCCTGTGGCATTAGCACTCATTTTTATGTTGCTTTATTTTACGTTTGGTTCAGTAAAACAAGCAACTCTAATTTATACCGCAATCCCAATGAGCGCCATTGGTGGCGTATTCGCTTTGCTCATTCGTGATATGCCTTTTAGCATCTCTGCTGGTATCGGTTTTATTGCATTGTTCGGTGTAGCCGTGCTAAACGGAATAGTGTTAATCGGAACATTTAATCAACTAGAAAAAGACGGAATGATTGACATATTAGAACGCATAAAAGAAGGAACAAAAATTCGTTTGCGACCAGTATTAATGACAGCCACTGTTGCTTCGTTTGGTTTTTTACCCATGGCACTTTCACATGGTGCTGGGGCAGAAGTACAGAAACCTTTGGCTACAGTAGTAATCGGGGGACTAATTACAGCTACTTTCTTAACCCTATTTGTTTTGCCATTGTTGTATTTAATTTTCTCAAAAAAGAGAAAATCCAAAATCAAAATATCCGTTGCTGTTCTATTCGCTTTTGTGTTGTTTTCATTCAATATAGTAAATGCTCAAATACAAACAGTCAATGTCATTTCGGTTGATGATGCTATAAACACAGCATTGAAAAACAATCTTGAAATTCAATCACAGCAACTCAGCGTGCAGTCGTCTAGAATCTTAAAAAAATCGGTGTTTGAGTTACCCAAAACGAATGTCAATTTTCAGTTTGGGCAATACAATAGCATCAATCAAGACAAGGCCTTTCAAATCAATCAATCAATTCCATTTCCAACATATTATACATCCAAATCAGGCTTGTTTAAAGCCGAATCAGAAAGTAGTGAATTGCAACAGCAAGCAACTGCCAGCGAAATTAAAGCACAGGTACAATACTGGTTTTACCAGATGCAATATTTGCAAACCACTAAAAAGCATCTTCAATCTTTAGACAGTTTATATTACGATTTTGTGAGTGCAGCAGCTCTGCGTTACGAAACAGGCGAAACAAATCTGTTGGAGAAGACCACCGCCGAAACAAAGCGAGGACAACTTTCTCTTCTGCTTAAACAAAACGAAACGGATTTTATAACGGCTTACCATTCGCTGAAAACGCTAATGAATACAAGTGAGGATTTTGTATTGAGTAATAGTGAAAAATTTCAACCAATTGCAATTTCTAATGTGTTGGATACAACACTTATTGCAAATAATCCTTCGTTAAAACTGCTTTATCAGCAAGCAGTAATTGCCAATCAAAATAAAAAGATCGAAACTGCTTCCACATTACCCGATTTTAATGTCGGCTATTTTAACCAGTCCCTAATAGGTGTGCAAAGCATTAATGGAGCAGATGTAAATTTTGATGGTAGCAAACGTTTTCAGGGTTTTAATATAGGTATTAGTATCCCAATTACATTTTTTAGCAACGCTTCCAAAATAAAATCGCTTGAATATAAACAACAGGCATTACAAAGAGATGCTGACAATGGGAAACTGATTTTACAAACCAAATTGCAAAATGCTTTTCAGCAATACAATCAAAACTTATTGCAGTACAACTACTACAATTCAACAGCTTTGCCTAATGCCGAAATAATTATCAGCACTGCAAAGATTGGTTTCAAAAGTGGTGAAATTGGATACATTGAGTATCTACAAGCATTACAAACTGCTATCGATGTGCAGTTAAATTATTTGCAATCCATCAATCAAATAAATCAATCCATCGTCATTATCAATTTCTTAATCAACAAATAAATTTTAGAAAAATGAAAAATATAATATTTATAGCTGCCATTGCAATTTTAATATCATTTGCATCCTGCAACAGTAATAAAACCGAAACGAAAGGAGATGAAACTGAGCATCACGATGAACATGAAAACACCAACACGGCAATGCTAACAGCCGAACAAATGAAATCTATAAAAATAGAGTTAGGCAGCATCGAGAAAAAACAATTAACAGCTTCACTAAAAGCTAATGGCATTTTAAAAGTGCCTAATCAAAACCGTGCGAATGCCACGGCATCATTGGGTGGAGTTATCAAAACTATTTTGGTTCAAACTGGCAATAGCGTCATTAAAGGGCAAACAATCGCCACCATTACAAACAATTCATTCATCACAATGCAAGAGGAGTTTTTAAGTATTTCATCAAAAGCAGAATTGGCACAATTAGAATTTGTCCGACAAAAAGAATTGCAACAAGGTAATGCAGGAGCATTGAAAAATTTACAATCAGCCGATGCAGAACTAAAAACACTGAAAGCTCGAAAAGCCAGTTTACAAAAGCAATTGGATTTGATTGGTATCAATACAGCTTCACTTACAAGCGAAAACATTCAATCAATTGCAAATATTACAAGCCCCATAAGCGGCACAATAAGCAACGTTATGGTAAATATTGGCACTCATGTAGATGCAAATAATCCAATTGTTGAAATAGTGGATAATAGCCAATTACATTTGGATCTGTATGTGTATGAAAAGGATTTACAAAAACTAAAAGTGGGGCAAACCATCCATTTTACACTTACCAATAATCCTGGGAAAGAATACGATGCCGATGTTTATGCCATTAGCAACACATTCGAACAAAGCACCAAAGCCATTTCAGTTCATGCTATGGTAAAAGGTAATAAGCAAGGTTTGATTGATGGAATGAACATTACAGCCTTAGTAAGTTTAGAAAACTCCACCGTAGACGCAGTACCAACTAACGCCATTGTTAATGACGAAGGGCAAGACTATATTTTTATTGTTACTGATGCCCATAGTGAGGAAGAACACCACAACGAAACAGATACTGTCGAACACAAGTATGTTGATAGCGGACATCAGCATAACGAAAAAATAGAACCCGATCACAAAGAACTAGGAACAACTTTTGAAAAAATTCCTGTTCGTAAAGGCACTACCGATGTAGGTTACAGCGAAATTACATTACTTAAAGAAATCCCTGCAAACAGTAAAGTAGTGGTTAACGGAGCATTTTTTATTTTGGCTAAAATGAATAATAAAGGCGAAGCTCACGAACATTAAAATTTACGAAAATGGAACTTACTAACAACATAGACAAATTCGGAACAGCAGGGCTGTTTCTTACTGCATTACTTTCTCCTTGCTGTTTTCCATTATTTGCGTTTGTCGCATCAGCATTAGGTTTTGGAAGTGCCGAACTTTTTGGAGGATGGACAATGTGGATTTTTCAGGCAATGGTTTTAGTTTCCGTGGCAGGGCTTTACTTTTCGTATCGCAAACATCGTTGCACTTATCCGTTGCTTGTTGCAATTCCAAGCGGACTTTTCGTTTTCTATGGCTATCATTTCAACAACTCCGACCACTGGACTTACTTTTTGTATGCAGGAATGTTCGGCTTGTTTGTCGCCACACTTTGGAATTACAAACGGAACAAACTTCACGGTTCTTGCGACACTTGCAAAGTTATTGATGGTAAGACAGTGGAACTTGAAAGTGAAATTACTTGCCCAAACTGCGGTCACAAGAAAAAAGAAATGATGCCAACAGATGCCTGCCAGTTTTTTTATGAATGTGAAAACTGTAAAAAGATTTTAAAACCGAAACAAGGCGACTGTTGTGTTTATTGCAGTTATGGCACAGTAAAATGTCCTTCTATTCAAACAGGAAAAGATTGCTGTTAAAATTATTTATAAGCTAAACAAGAAATTACAAACAATGAAACTACCAATCAAAGACAAAAAATTTATTTTTCTTCTTTCCGCAATCACATTAGTAGTTGCATTAGAAATTTTATCTATCATCGGCTTACACATACCAATGCCCTATGCTCCATTAGTTTTTGCTGCTTTCATTCTCGGCATTGGTTACAATGTTTTGTGGAACGGAGTAAAAGCAATCTTCAAACTCAAGTTCAGCAGTATCAATTTACTAATGACAATTGCTGTTCTCGGAGCATTTTATTTAGGCGAATATCCAGAAGCAGCAGTTGTTATAGTACTATATGTCTTAGGCGAACGCTTAGAAGATATTGGGATAGAAAATTCAAAATCTACATTAGGTGAATTGGTAAGCAAAGCACCAAAGACCGCTTTTGTAAAAACAGAAAACACAAATGTGGCTATTGATAAAATTGCAGTCGGCACAATCATTCAAGTCAAAGCAGGTGAAATGATACCGTTGGACGGCAAAATTATTTCAGGCGAAACAATGGTTGATGAAGCAGCCATCACAGGCGAACCAATTGCAAAAGAAAAACACATTGGCGACAATCTTTTTGCAGGAACACTAAACAAAAATGGTTTTATAGAAATGGAAACAACAAAACTTTCTGTTGATACAACTTTCTCAAAAATCATTCGCCTCACCTTTGAAGCACAGGGCAATAAAAGCGAAACACAAAAATTCATTCAGAAATTTTCAAAGTATTACACACCTTCCATTATTGCAATGGCAATTTTAGTTTTCGTAATTCCTGTTTTCGTTTTGCAATTAGACCTCAATCATTGGTTGCAACAGGCAATTACACTTTTGGTTATCGCTTGTCCTTGTGCATTGGTTATATCTACACCAGTTGCAATCTATGCAGCCATCGGAAACGCATCAGCAAAAGGAGCATTGGTAAAAGGTGGAAAATACATTGAAGCATTGGCAAGTATCAAAGCAATTGCATTAGATAAAACACGAACAATCACTTTTGGCAATCCGATTGTTTCAGATATTTTTCCGTTGAACGGAACAAGCCGAGAAGAACTTTTGGCTTGCACCGCAGGAGCAGAAATTTTCAGCGAACACCCATTGGCACAAGCAATAGTAGATGCAAGCAAAAAAGAAGGATTTGAACCACACAAAGCCGAAGCATTTAAAAGCATAATGGGAAAAGGGGCAACAGCAAAATGTTTGGTGTGTGAGGACGAAACAATTTATGTTGGTAAATTGGAATTTATCAAAGAACATCAACCAACAGACAACGAAGCCGAAAAAATTGTAGAGCAACTTTCATCACAAGGAAAAACAAGTGTAGTAGTAAGTTTTGGTGATGGTGTGGCAGGTATTATAGGTTTAATGGACGAAATAAAACCCGACAGTGCAGCAGCATTAAAAGAAATAGAAGTAATGAACATAGAACCCGTTATGCTTACAGGCGACAGCGAAAAAGCAGCAAACTATGTAGCCGAGCAAGTAGGCATCAAAAAAATATTCGGCAATATGTTACCCGAAAACAAAGCCGACAAAATCAAAGAACTTTTACAGGAGTATAAATTCGTAGCAATGGTAGGCGATGGCATAAACGATGCACCAGCTTTAGCACAATCCACCGTAGGCATAGCAATGGGAGCAGCAGGTAGCGACACAGCAATAGAAACCGCAAATATTGCATTGATGAACGACAAACTTTCACTCATACCGTTTTTAATTCGGTTAAGTCAAAAAACATTACGCAGAATAAAATTCAACACCATCGGAGCAATAGCAGTAAAAATTATCTTTATCACATTGGCTTTCGTAGGTTACAGCAATTTAGTTTTTGCTATTGCCGCAGACGTGGGAGTGACATTAATCGTAATTTTGACAAGTTTGAATTTGATGAAGTTTGAAAATAAAATTGCAATTGCACAATGAAACCAACAATCTTGACGACACAGCATACAAAGCTAACGCATTTGCACTCACATTTGCTTTTGCCACCACACACAGGCAAACGCAGCAAAAGCAAAAGAGAGTGCAAGCAACCGCACCCGTTCACCGCAGACCAGACCGTAAATAACGTGGACAATTCAGTGTATATTCAACAACGAAAACACTTCGGACAGACAGAAGGGCAGCTGATAACAGCGGTTTGGCAAAAGTGGCGGTTCAGTGCTTCGTATGACAGTTTTTCGTAAATTTGAAGTGTGTGCTTCGTATGAAAGTTCAGTGGTAAAATCGCCACCTTCGCCAAGCCGCAAACCGTTAAACAATCTCAGGGCTCCCCAAACTCCTCAACAATAACCTTCACATGAGCAGGGGTCAATAAACGATTACCAGGCTTGTAACCAAAGCTTTTTAGCATCGGTAAAACAGTGTCACTTAATTTGATCCACCTGCGTAATTGAGCACTGGCACTTTTCTTTGATATGTTTGGGAAATAGAGCTGAGCTAACTCACCGTATCCGTATGATTTTATTCTAAATTTCTCTTCCATTTTCTAAACTGGTCTAATTGGGTATAAAAAAAGCCCTGGGGTTTCCAGGGCTTTAAGTTTAAAACGACATTGCTAATCGACTTCCTATCTTGGTGGATAGTCGCTCCATATCTTCACCTACTTTTTTATCTACAATCCTAGCATAGTGCTGGGTGCTTGTAATGTTTTTGTGTCCAAGCATTTTACTTACCGATTCAATCGGAACACCATTCATCATAGTCAATGTAGTTGCAAATGTGTGTCGAGCGATGTGATAAGAGAGCTTCTTGGTAATGCCACAGAAATCAGCAATCTCTTTCAGGTAGGCATTCATCTTTTGGTTGCTCATAATGGGCAGAATAAGGTCATCTGCTTCGAGCAAATCTAACTGGACATACTTGGCTATGATTTGCATCGGCACATCCAATAGAGGCACGTTTGCACGTCCACCTGTTTTTTGCCTTTTGGTTTTAATCCAATAGCCAGCTTCATTGCGTTCGATTTCACAGCGTTTAAGTTTTTTCACGTCAGCATAAGCTAAACCTGTAAAACAAGAAAATACAAAAAAGTCCCTAACCCTGGTAAGTCTCTCAAATGACGAGTTGTATTCCATGATGGACTTTAATTCATCTTCGGTTAAATAGGGGCGGTCAACTTCTTTCATGGTTAGGCTGATTCCTGCAAATGGATCCTTTAATATCCAACCATGACGAACACAGCGATAAGTGATCCTTTTAAGATTTTGAAGGAATTTGTTGGTTGTGTTAAAATTGCAACCCTTTTCCGTTTTCAAATACATCCCAAATTCAGTGACCATGTAATGGTCGATTGATTTAATCGGCACATCGCTTACTTTGTATTTAATTCTAAGGAAATTGGAGAAATGATTTTTGGCGGCATTGTACTTTTGGCAAGTTGCATAGGTGCTTTCCTTTCCAATTAATTTGCGAAGTCCCTCAATGTGGTCTTCCCAAATTTCAATAATCATTTTGGCTTTTGCTGTGTTTACTCCGAGTACCGCATCTCGCAAAAGTTGCGGAGAAACGGTATCGTGCATGGTAATAAGCTCGCTGTACTTTTGGCGAGTTCGGGTGATCACGGAATCAATGTAATCATTGAATTCACGAGCTTCGTGAGAGCGACCAATTACTTTGGCGCGTTTAGAATCCCAGTCTTTGGGATGAATGCTTCGCTGGAGCTGCATAACAACACGTTCTCCATTGATGTTGATTTTCATGAGAACGGGAACTTCACCGTTCTTTTTTGCTTTTGTTCTGCTGATGTAAACAACCAGCGAGAAGTTTGATTTTTGA
>JBDKFN010000044.1:0-14655 GCA_039798705.1 Bacteroidota bacterium | reverse complement strand
TAATGTTAAAGTAGTTGAGTTTGTTCCTGTACAAACAATCGTACCACCAGAAACAGTTCCACCTACAGACGCAGGATCAACCGTAACTGTCGCTACTGCTGAGTTTGCTGATGCGCATGTTCCACTTGTAACAACTGCTCTATAATAAGTAGTCGTTGTTAAGTTTGTTGCGGTTAAACTTGTAGTTGTATTTGCAATGTCAGTTACTGTTCCTGTGAATCCTGCATTCGTTGCCGATTGCCATTTAGTAACCGTTCCTGTTTTACCTGCTAATGTTAAAGTAGTTGAGTTCGTTCCTGTACAAACAGAAGTACCACCAGAAATAGTTCCGCCAACTGAAGTTGGGTCAACTGTAACTCTTGCGATATCGCTATATTCTGGAGCGCATTCTCCACTTTTTACTTGTGCTCTATAGTAGGTTTTTACGGTAATATTTGTAGCAATTAATGTATTCGTTGTATTTGCTATGTCGGTAGAATTAGTTACAAAACTATCGATTGAGCTTTGCCATTTTACAACACCTCCAGTATTTCCAGATAAGGTTATCGTTGCAGAACTTCCGCTACAAACCGAACTTGGAGCACTTACTGTACCTCCAACGCTTGAAGGGCTAACAAAAATTCCAATAGCATTCGAATACTCTGATGATGCAGTTTGGTTAGTAACTTTGGCTCTATAAAAACGATAACCTGCAGCCAGTGTATTGGTAGTTAAAGTTGCAGTTGTTACTGAAGTGTCGGCCCACGTAATTGCATTTCCAGAAGTTTGCCATCTGATACTTCCCGTATTTCCAGTCAAAGAAATTACACCAGTAGAACCAGCACAAATATTTGCAGCATTCGTAGAAGCAGTTCCGGAAACACTCGGCAATGGATTTACGGTTACAGTTGAATTTGCCGTTGCAGTACATCCATTTAAATCTGTAGCTGTTACAGAATAAGTATTTGCACCAAGTGTAATTGGGCTAACGCTAATTGATTCTGTTGTTGAAGCATCACTCCATACATAACTTGTACCACCACTTGCTGTAAGTGAAGTTGAATTACCAACTACAATCGTAACAGCAGCAGGAGAAATACTTACCATTGGCAATGGATTAATTGTTACAGCAATTGCATTTGAATATTTAGCACCATCAACTAAAGTATAGGCAGCTCTTCTAAAATAAGTTGTTGTTGAAATTGAACCTGATGTATAAGTAGCGCTAGTCGCACTTGCTATATCTGCAAAACCAGCACTTGAACTGGTGGTAGATTTTTGCCATTTATAAGATATACTTCCTGTACCATTTGAAGCAGCAGCAGTAGATGTAAATCCAGATGGTGTTCCAGAACCACAAATTGCTGTCGCGCCAGAAATAACACCAGGGTCTAATGCAGGATTTATTGTTGCAACAACTGCAACTCTTGCAGCACTCAAACAACCCGTTGTTGTGTTTCTCGCTTCAGCATAATAAGTTGTAGTTGATGAAATTGAACTCGTTGTATAATTACTTGAACCCGCCATTAATAAATTTCCACCAGTAAGCGCATCGTACCAGTCAACTGTTTCACCTGCGCTTGGTGTTGCTGAAATTGTTACCGTTCCAGTTCCTGTTCTAGCGGCATCAACAGTTGTAGTAATTGTGGCAGGTAAAGTATTTACAGTTACAGATATTATATTACTGTAACTTGATAATGCACCTACTGTTGCTTTTCTTCTATAAAATTTGGTAGAAGATATTGTATTAATTGGCGTATAAGTTGCAAGATTAGCAGTATCACCAGAAATCTCATCATCTGTTAAAATACTATAACTAAAGAAATCAATTGTAGTAGATGATTGCCACTGATATACAATAGATCCAGATGAAACACTTGCATTGGTAATTGAACGTAATGGATTAGGCACATCTGTTCCACAAATCGCAGTATCAACCCCAATAACTCCTGGGTTAATTGTACCGGTTACCGTTGCCGTAACAGCGGTTCGTGTTGCTGATTTACAACCAGTCGTAGAATTTCTAGATTCTACAAAATATGTTTTAGTTGAAGATAAAGATCCTGTTGTATATGAATTATTTCCAGACAATAATGCAGCGCCTCCAGATGCAGCCAAATACCAATCAGACACACAGCCCGATGGAGGTGCTGAAGTAAGTGTAACCGTTCCTGTACCAGTTCGGTTAGCACCAGTTGCTAATGGTTCCGCTGGCAATGCGTTCACAGCAATTGTAATCACATTACTATAAACGGCAGCGTCTAAAGAAGTAAAAGCTTTTCTTCGATAATAGGTAGTTACATTTATGCTATTTGCCGGTGTATAAGTCGATGCAATTGCATCACTTATATCTGAAAATCCAGCACTTGTACTTGTAGTAGATACTTGCCACTGGTAATTTATTGTTGCACGTCCATTTGCAGCATCAACCGAAGATGTAAATGCTGCTGGCATTCCAGAACCGCAAATTGCAGAACCTCCACCTGCTATAGTTCCAGCGCTTAATTGAACAAACATTGGTAATGCAATAATTCCTGTATTTGTAGAAACTGCACCGCCGTTATCAATCACCTTAAATGAAATTTCAGGTGTAACTAGTCCTGAATTTGGTGTAATTCTAATTGGTGTGAATTTATTTACGGTCTTACCTGCTCCAGGGAAATTTCCAGAAGTAAAAGTTTCTGTACCTATTTTAAACGATGATACTCCGGTTGGAAAACTTGTGTATTTTACACTTACAATAGATCCTCCATCGGCATCAACACCATTGAATTTAGCAGAATCGATAACCATGCTCGCGCCCGGATTCATTTGTTCTGCGTATGTATATGAGTTGGCAACAGGAATTTTATTTACGCCAAAATCGTTCGAAGTAATGTCGCTTGTTGAAGAATTAAATTGCAACTCTAATGGAGATGTATTAGTATAAGTTGCAGGAACTGCATTACTTCCTAGTGTAGCGCCATTAGCCACATTCGAAGTATTAACCCTTATTTTTAAATTAGTAATTGACCTTGGTGTATTTACTAACGCATAATTACCGTCGTTATCTACAGCTGTTTGATCAATCACTAAATTCGTATTGTCAACTAAAAACATTTTTAAAGTTGCACCTGCATTTGTACCTTTTTCTGAATTGGTAGCAATATTTGAAAAAGTACCATTTGCACTATTATCTATATCTGAATATATTTTTCCAGAAACAGTAATTGGCACACTAATAATATTTACATAAACAATTCCAGTAGCACTCATTGAAGTATTACCAGAACATGCTTCATGCACATCTAATAATTTATATTCATATGAATCCGAGCCACTATAAAAAGAATTTGGTGTATACCTAATTTGATTGTTTGCCAATAATTCAATTGAACCATGCGCAGGCGCGGCAAGACCTACTGCAGTTATATTTAACGTTAAAGAATCTCCATCCTCATCATTGTCATTCGCTAAAACATCAGTAATAATTTGTTGATTGATAAAAGTTGCATCAGTATCGGAGTTAGCAACTGGCGCATGATTGGTACTTGCAACAGGAAACACATTAATAATTACAGTTGCTGTATTACTTGCTAATGAATCTGCAGATGCATCTTTAACTTTATAGGTAAACAAATCAGATCCGCTATAATTAGCATTTGGCTTGTATTTATAAACACCCGGTGATTCTTTTTCTAATTGCCCATGGCTAGGGTTTGACAAAATAAATACTTTCAATAATGAACCTTCTGGATCTGCATCATTTGCTAGCAAATGAACTGTTTTGGAAGTACATAATAATGTGTTAATCGTATCATTCTTTGCAACAGGATTTTGGTTTAATACTTTAATTTTAACCATTGCAGTATCAGATAATACTTTTTCGCAGGCAGAATTAGGAACACTAGATCTCGAATAAATCAAAGTATCATAACCAATATAATTTGCAGATGGCGTATAAATAATGGCATTACCATTTATAGTTGCCGTACCAAATTTTGGATCTTTAGTAATAACAGGTGATGTCATCAAACCTTGTGGATCCGAATCGTTGAGCGTTACACTAATCGTTTTAGCTGTATTAGAATTGGTAGATGTTACATCTGCAGTAACGGATGGCGCTACTCTGTTTACAGTAACCCAAACCGTAGCCCTAAATGTTTGAGAATTTGTTGCATCCGTTAATAAATAGGTAAAAGTATCTACCCCAAAAAATCCTACTGTTGGTGTATATAAAACTTTTTGATTCCCATCTACACTAGCTGTTCCATGCGCAGGAACAGTAACTGATGTAAGTGTGTTTGAATTGCCATAATAATTTGCATCATTCAATTTTACATTAATGGTTTTACTTGAACCTGCATTTACTGATGCTGTATCTGGGTATGCAATTGGCTTGTAATTTGTTTTAATTGTATAACAAGTATTCGTAATTGATGTTTCTGTATACGTTACTAAAAGCTTTGGACGATAAGAAGAAGTAGTAGCATCGTTAGAATGAAAATAAGCTGACCCACTTGAATTAGAACCTCTTGTTAGTAAAAATCCTTTGTTATTTGCAGGAGATGAAATCCACCCTTGTGCCAAACTTGTTATTGCACCTGACACCTCTTGATTTAGCGCATATGTCGCTGAAGAAGAACCTATAGTAGCAGCATTAGTGGTAGTATAATCACTCGAGCTATTAGCTGCTCCAGAACTACCCCATGAATTTGTACCGTCATACTTACTTCCGGTTGCACCATTTTCAGTCCATGATCTTAGTAAGCCATATACCTTTAAAGGAAACATATTACTTGCACTCGAGGTGGCAGTCGAGAAATATAAATATAAATTCGCACTAGTTATGGTAGTGTTTGTTGGAATTGAACTTAAATCAAATTTCAACAAACTATTATAGTATGAGTTACCAGATGAATAAGAAGATCTTAATGTAGTATTAGTTCCATAATTAGTAGAACTACTTCCCACTTTAATGTAAGTAGCTGCTGTAGCGGGGAACGATGTGGTAACAGTATTTCCAACTACATCTGCAGATCTTTTATATTGTCCGGCAGTACAATTTTCTAATACTAAAGAAATATTTACTATTCCTAGAGAAGTATAACCTAAATCATTCGCAACTAAATAAGTGAACTGATCTGTTGTGCCAGATGCTAAATCTTTAGTGGTTACATAACTTACTGTTCCATTTGTATTAATATATACATAACCTTTTGAAGGTTTAGTAACAATATCACGTATATATAATTTATTTCCACTCGAAGCGGATGGATTATTTTTGTCATTTGATAAAACATTAATTACAGTCACACTATCCTCTAAAACAGTTGCTGCATCAGTATTTGCAAGTGGGGCTAATGCAACAGATCCAACTGATATGCTCATGTTAGCAGTTGCAGAATTTATTCCATTTGAAATGGTATAAGTTCCTCTATCTGTTCCATTAAAATTTGCATTTGCACTGTAAATAATATTTCCATCAGAAGTAAAAGATGCTGTTCCATTTGCAAAAGTCGACACAGCAGTTAATGTTCTGTCTCCTGCGTTTGCATCTACATTCTCATTAAAAACATTAAATGTTATTGAAGCACTTCCGCAACCCGCATCTATTGTTTTGTCAAAATTATTCGCTGTAAAAGTTGAACCCGATGCTAAAACT
Source organism: Bacteroidota bacterium (assembly GCA_039798705.1). Classification (GTDB taxonomy): domain Bacteria; phylum Bacteroidota; class Bacteroidia; order Sphingobacteriales; family Sphingobacteriaceae; genus CAIKLP01. Next base: position 9,032 of record JBDKFN010000044.1, on the reverse strand, counting down.
ATAATTCCTCCTTTGGTGTCAAAAGTAGTTCTTCCGCATGCATCCGTAATCAAGCAAGAAATTACCGCATTAGTTGTAACTGTTACATTTGGCGTAAAGCTTGTTACGGCACCTGTTGCGTTAGAAAATGTTCCAGGTACATTTGAAGTCCATTTATATGAACTTGCAGCATTACTTCCTCCAGCAGTTACGGTCAAACCTGTATATGTTGTTCCAGAAACCATTTGAGTCGGCACACCCGACAATGTAGCCGTTAATGCTGTTTGTAATTTTTCTTTGATTGCGAAAAATGAGAAGTTAAAAAACATCCTCTGTGCTGCAATATTCGCAGCAGTTGTCGAACCTGATTTTGGTGTAAATGAATGTGCACCTTGATAAGCAACATATCCACGTGTTGGATCGTTAAATGCTTGACCAAAAACATTCACAACAGCAGGACCAGCAGATAAAGTTGCAGGATCACCTTGTGTTGGTGATGTGGTTATAATTTTTACACTTGGATTCCATGCTCCACCCAATTTGGTTAGAAAATATTGCTCCGATCCATTTATTTGCGCAGCATCCGAAATGCCAATATATTGTGACATTGGTGAGGATGGCAATAAATGTTCAAATGGCGTTTTAACAGTTTGGGTATGATTAGCATAATTCACTAAACCCGTAGTTGTTAAAAAATTCATTTGAATATGCGTCAATACTCCATTGATAGTTGTATCCCTTGTTAAATTTTCTAAAACGGAAGGTGCATGACAACCTGCCCAAATTGCACCTTTATTATTTTTGTTCCAGAAATATAAATTATTGTGACCGTTCCAAGTTGGATCGGCATGTGGCATAACGTAAATATCATCACATGAATTTAATTGTGATGGACCTTTAAAAATATAAGCAGATGCAGGTATTCCCGCCGCTGTTAAATATGCAACTGCAATACGACCATTCGTTGCATCCATTACCCATTTAGGTGCAGAACTCATGGTATAAGAAACGTCTAACGCTACTTCAGAAATTAATGAATCAATCAATACTCCTTGACTAATCCAAGAAGCAATTGCTTGATCAACAATTGTTGTCCTATAACCAGCAGGTATAATAAAAGGACCGCCTCTAAAACTTTTTCCATTATGGGTAAAATCAATACCGTCTTTAATTTTAGATTGACTTACAATACAACTAACAGGCGTATTGTAATTTTTTAATAAATCATAAATCAAACCGTAAGGCTTCAAAGAATTAGCCGTAGTCTGTGTTGCCGCGCCCATATCAATTATGATTGAACCTTTCTTAAATGTTGTAGGAGTAGCAAAACTGACACTGCCAAACAAAGCAGTTAAAACAGTGAAAATTAAAACGATTCGCTTTTGCATTTGGGTAATAGTTAATTTTGTCATCTAAATATGGGATGAGTGGATAATTCTTATGAAAAAAAATGTCTCCTTTAAAAGACATAGACATGTACCACAAAGCTACCATAAACATGTGATAACATGTTTGTAATATGTCTTTTTTGACATATTTAGAAAGAATCTAAAATTAAAAAGTGCTAACTATTTAAATATCAACATATTAAGATTTTGGGGGGCTTAAATAAAAATGCAGATATGCTACTGGAATTCAGCTCATTAAGTTAGATAAGGTATAATGATATTGTGGAAATTACTTCAGAATGTCAACCAAAAGACCTTCAACCAAACCTGGGATGGCTTGACAACAATCTTGCTTCAAACAAAATTGAATATCATTTTCAATGTCTAATTCTTTGAGACGTTGGCTATGTGAAGATTTATAAAGATAGGTACGCAAATCAGATTTTGCCAGCAGGTATAAATCTTCTGCAGCAATTGCAGCATCGCAGAAATGCGAGAAAGATTTTTTTATTTGGTGTACAACTGCACCTGCAAAAAGTGTGTCTTCTAAATTGAATTTATTTTTCCAACCAGAACATAGCAGTAAAACATCTTTATCTTGTGCAGCTAACCAATTACAAATACTTGTCAAATTCAAAAAAGAACCTAACACAATTTGATCTGCACTTTTGGCTTGTTGAATTGCAAATGTTCCATTGGTTGTTGTCAAAACAACTGTTTGATCTTTAACTTTTTCGGCTGTATAACTGAAAGGTGAATTACCAAAATCGAATCCTTCCACTACTTCGCCATTGCGTTCTGCAGCTAATAAAAAGCCTTTGCCAGCATGGCTCAAACACTCATCAACAGTGGCTACTGGGATAATTGCAGTCGCTCCATTATCAATTCCAAAACAAATGGAAGAGCTCGCTCTAAAAATATCTATCACCACTACTATTCGATTCGACATTTGATAATGTGGAACCAAAACAGGACTCAAGCATACTTCTAGTTGTCGCGACATTTATGATTTATAAAATGGGAATTTTACAACTGATGCTTTTATTTTTTGATCGCGAATTGCAATAAATATTTCAGAACCTTCTTTTGTGTATGCGGTATTTACATAACCCATACCAATTGCTTTTTGCAACGATGGCGATTGTGTTCCAGAAGTTACTACGCCAATTTCTGAACCATTTGCATCCACAATTTTATAATCGTGGCGAGGAATTCCTCTTTCTAACATTTCAAAACCAACTAATTTTTGAGGCACCCCATTTTCTTTTTGTAACAATAAGTTTTTTGAATTAGTAAACTCTTTGGTGAATTTAGTAATCCATCCTAACCCAGCAGCAATAGGCGATGTAGTGTCGTTGATATCATTTCCATACAAACAAAAACCCATTTCTAAACGAAGGGTATCTCTTGCACCTAAACCAATTGGCTTAATGCCAAATTCGGAACCAGCTTCAAATATTGCAGTCCAAATTTTGTCTGCATGTTCGTTCTCGAAATAAATTTCAAATCCGCCAGCACCAGTATAACCTGTAGCCGAAACCAATACGTTATCTACTCCTGCAAATGTTCCTTTTTGAAAAGTATAATATTCCATATCCGCTAAATTTAGCGAAGTCAATTTTTGTAAAGCTTTAGCAGCCAAAGGGCCTTGTACTGCTAACAAAGAAGTCTTATCAGAAATATTATGCATCTCTACATTTTTAGTATTGAATTGTGAAATCCAATTCCAATCTTTCTCAATGTTTGAAGCATTCACAACTAACATATAAGATTTCTCATCCATACGATACACCAACAAATCATCCACAATTCCGCCTTGCTCATTTGGTAAGCAAGCATATTGCACTTTCCCGTCAACTAATTTAGAAGCATCATTAGAAACAACACGTTGAATTAAATCCAATGCATCTGGGCCTTTCAAAATAAACTCTCCCATGTGAGACACATCAAAAACACCAACCGCTTTTCTAACAGTTTCGTGTTCTGCGTTAATTCCTTCATATTGAACTGGCATATTGTAACCAGCAAAAGGAACCATTTTAGCTTTTAATTTAATGTGTGTTTCGGTAAGTGCAGTATTTTTCATAGTTGTATTTTATGATGCGAAATTAATAAAAAAAATGCAATTAAAGCATTTTGAGTTGCTGAGGCAACAGTGTAAAACTGAGGCGGTGGTGCTCCGTAGCGCCATATTTTGCAATGGCATCTCGGTGAGCTTTTGTCGGATATCCTTTATTTCGCTCCCATCTATATACCGGAAAATCTTCTGCTATTTGCAACATGTATTCATCTCTATATGTTTTTGCCAAAATTGATGCTGCAGCAATTGATTGAAATTTACTATCTCCTTTTATGATGCAATGGTGCGGAATATCTTGATAGGTTGTAAAACGGTTGCCATCAATTAATAGTAATTCTGGACGTTGCTTTAAATGGCCTATGGCACGGTGCATTGCTAAAAAGGATGCTTTCAGAATATTGATTTCATCTATTTCAGCAGCACTACAACTCGCAACAGCAAAGCTTAAGGCGTGCTTTTCTATAAATAAACGTAATTCATCTCGCTTATTTTCAGTTAATTGCTTAGAATCGTTAAGGTCAGGGTGTTCAAAATCGAGCGGCAAAATTACACTCGCTGCAAATACAGGGCCGGCTAAACAGCCTCTGCCTGCTTCATCGCAGCCCGCTTCTATTAATTTTTTCTGATACCTTAACTTTAACATATATGCTGTTCAAATTTAAAATTTATATTTGTGAATTAGCGAACAATTTTATGCCTCAAGAATTTAAATACCGTCAACAGTTTTACCAAGACTATTTCAATAGCCAATCAGGCAGAACATTCTCGTTAAATATTGAAGCAAAAATTAAATCTGAAGAATATCTATTAGCCAAAGAAATTTTGCCTTTGATGCCTAAGAACCACGATGCTGCAATTTTAGATATTGGCTGCGGATTTGGTTCTTTAATATACATGCTAAAACAAAATGGCTACCGTAATTTAAAGGGAATAGATTTAAGTGAAGGGCAAGTTAAGGTTGCAAAAGAAATTGGATTATCAGAAGTTGAACTGCAAGATTTACTGCCATTTTTAAAATCAAATACCAATCAATTTGATGCCATTTCCGGAATTGATATTATTGAACATTTCAGTAAAGATGAATTAATGGAAGTTTTAAATGCAGTATACCATGCTTTGAAACCCAATGGTATAGCCATATTCAGAACACCTAACTTAGATGCGCCATTTGCTACCTTATTTGCAAACGGAGATTTTACACACGAAAACTATTTGAATTATTCATCTGCTAATCAAGTTTTATTAACGGCAGGTTTTAAAGAAATTCAAGTAAAAGACTCCTTAATGCGCAGTAACAATTTCATCAAAGAAATTTTCAGAAAAATTACTTGGGTTATTGTTAAATCTTGCATTAAAATTGTAGTTTTCTCTACTGCAAGGTCAACACGCGCAATGGTATTTAGCCCTAACCTGCTCATCAAAGCAAAAAAATTATAACGCTAGAATAGTATCTAATTTTGATTGTACCGCAGCTGTACTAATTCTATCCATGCAAGTATTGTCTGGAAATTTACAATGAATTTGGTCGCAAGGGTTACAAGAAAGTACTTCGTGTAAATAGTGCCCATTTGAGCCCCAAGGATAAAACACATGAGGTTCCCCTGGCCCATAAAGGCCCAAAACTGCACATCCGCTTGCAGCAGCTACATGCAATGGACCACTTTCATTTCCTAAAAAAATACGGGCACGCTTGCAAAGTGCCGCAAAAGTTGACAACGAAAATTTACCTGCAATAGAAAAACTAGTAAAGTCAAGTGATTTTTGCATGCGCGCAATCATCTCTATATCACTTTCGTCGCCAGCAAAAACAATTTGCAATTGGTAATGCTGTTTTAAATATTTTGCTACTGCAATAAAATTTGATTCTTTCCATTGACGCAACTTTCTTCTTGCGCCACAATGAAAAATTGCAAATTGCTTAATATTATTTTGACTTAAAAATTGATCAGCTAATGCAATATCTGAATCCTTAAAATCCAATGCAATTAATGGCTTTGAAGGAAGTGTACTTATAATTGGCTCAATAATCTGCAAATTTGTGATTACTTCATGCGGGTGCGAAGCATGTTTCAATTTATTTCTTAAGCGAATTGTAGCTCGATCTAATCTATATTTTGGTGGATGTAAAAGAGCATATTTAATAGACTCGAAATTGCCTCGCAATTCTACAATTAAATCGTAATTTTCATTTAGCGATTTGCTTTCTGTTACAATTTGATCAATTGTAGACATAGGCTCCAATAAGGTCTTTACAAAAGGCTTACACCATAAAGTTATGGGCGCATTTGGATAAAGATTTTTAAGTTCTTTAAATACAGGGAGCGCATTTACCATATCCCCAATTTCATCTAACTTTACGACTAAAATACGCGCTATATGGATATTTTTAGGGCTTTTAAACCCATTTATCCATTTAGTGCAGCAAATACTGCTGGCATATATAAAATCTTCTTTTTTCATTAATTGCTTATTTTAGCCGAAATGTCGCAATACAAAGATAAATTTAATTTCTTTGTATTGATTTCAAATATGCAACGAAAATTCTTACTCAATCTTATCTTACTCGTGTTGGTTAATATATTAATCAAACCGGTGTATTTGTTTGGTATAGACAGGGGTTTACAAAACACAGTAGGTAGCGAGGCTTATGGTTTATTTTATTCGCTGTTTAACTTAACCTTTATTTTAAGTGTTGTACTTGATCCAGGGATTACCAATTTCAACAACAGACACATTGCACAAAACAATCATTTATTGACAAAATATTTTAGCCGCATTTCAATGGTTAAAATAGCCTTGATAGTTCCTTATTTTATATTGTTATTCTTTTGGTATTTTATTTTTAGCAAACAAAACCAATTAGAGTTCAACTTAGTGGTGCTACTTGGTTTGTCACAAATCATGAACTCTTTTGTTTTATATAATCGATCAAATTTATCTGGCTTGCATCTATTTAGAATAGATACATTGATATCGATTTTAGACAAGCTACTCATGATTTTTTTGGTAGGCAGTTTTCTTTATATACCAAGCCTATCAAGCATGTTAGACATTCAGACTTTTTGCATTTTACAATTAATCTCTTTTACATTAACCGCATTAGTTTCGTTTTTAATCGTAAAATATTATTGCATCAGTCCAAAATTTAAACTAGAAAAAAGATTTCTTTTAGTTATTCTAAAAAAAAGTTTTCCATTTGCTTTATTGGCATTACTCATGGTACTGTATTCAAAAATCGATACCGTATTATTGAAAACAATACACGAAAATGGAAACAAAGAAGTAGGAATCTATGCAGCGGCCTACCGATTAATTGATGCAGCTAATATGATTGCCGTTTTATTTTCTGGTTTACTCTATCCAATTTTTGCTAGACAGATAAAAGAAAAAATAGACATCGCACCAATGGTTCGTACAGGATTTAAACTTTTGGTTTTCCCGGCACTTGCATTTTCAGTTGTTATTTATGTTTTTCGTTTACCTATAATGTCTTTATTATACGTACAACATGCAGCCATTGCTGCTAATTTATTAGGCTTATTATTGATTAGCCTTGTTGCTGCTTGTGTTACCTATGTATGCGGCACCTTACTGACAGCCACTGGTGAGATAGCTTTATTGAACCGAATAGCCTTCATCGCAGTAATTTTCAATATCATAGGTAATTATATTTTCATCCCGCTTTATGGAGCTAGTGCCTGCGCTTGGATTGCAATGTTTACTTTCGGGTTTGTAGCAATCAGTCATTTTTACTATTCGAAAAAACATTTCTCATTGAATATCAACTTATTGACACCATTGAAAATTGCTGCTTTAACCATACTTTGCTTCTTAAGCAGCCAGTATATAATTGCACAAAACTGGCCATTGTATGCAGGTATCACCACCGCGCTAATTTCTAGTATACTATTTCTGAGCATTTTGCGTTTACTTTCCTTTAATCAACTCAGGAATATTATCAAAGCTGAGGCTTAAGTTTTTCTTTTAAAATCTTACCTTTGGCTTTCTTTATTAATTATTAAAACATGAACAAAGAAGCACAAAACGACTATTCATTCGACATTTTTTATTTGATTAAATTATTAATGAAATGGAAATGGGTAATTCTATTTAGTTCAGCAATTGTTTCAATCATAGTTTTCATATTTACAGGTCCGAAATTTATTGCCCCAGAATACAAAGCAAGTGTTATTTTTTATCCTACCTCAAATGCAAAACTATCAACTAGTTTATTAACCGAGCCCGGAACAGCTCGTTATAATTTATTAGAATTTGGCACCGATGAAGATGGAGAGCAGTTATTGCAAATTTTAAAATCTGATGAGATGAAACTTGCCGTTATTCATCAATTTAATTTAGCGCAACATTATAAGCTAGACACAACAGGTGGTGTGTCTTATCATACTTTGAAAAATTTATTGAGCAAACAAGTAGAAGTAGAGCAAACAGAATACAAAGCGATACAGATAACAGTGTTTGATACCGATGCACAAATTGCTGCAGACATGGCCAACTACATTGCATACTTTGCCGGTTATCAAAAAAATGAAATTCAAAGAAGCAAAGCAAAAGAAGCGTTAGACATTATCACCAAAGAATATCAAAATGAACTTAAGGTGGTAGATTCAATGGACAAAACCTTATTGAAATTACGTGAAGCTGGCGTATACGATTACTTTGAGCAATCTAAACAATTGAACGAAAGCTACACACTAAATAAAGTAAGATTAGACCAAGAGACTGCAATTTTAAAGGTTTATGAAAACACAAAAGTAAGTTTACCAGACACGCTAATAGTTAAAACCCGCGCAAGGGTAAATGGCTACCAAGCAGCAATCAATGCAGTTAAGCCTCAGCTTGACTTATTAAAAAAATACGGTGGTATATACTTAGACAACATTAATACGCTTGAATTAGAAAGAAAAAAATTAAGCAGTTTAAAATCTAGGTACGAAAGTACAAAGCTAGATTATGAGCAAGTGTTGCCAATGAAGTTTACCATTAACCAAGCAACTAGACCAGAAATTGCAGCGAGGCCAAGAAGAGGCTTAACAACCGGTTTAGTATTTGTATCTACTTTCTTGTTGTCAATAATTGCTATAGCATTAATTGACGCATTGCCTGCAATTAGCAATAAATTAAAGTAAATTGTTCAAAGACATTTCAGCTAAGCAATTAATTATTTTCTGCGCAACAATTATTTGTTTTGTTGCTGCTTCGCTTTATGCTATTCGCATAGATTTACCATACATTCATTTTTTACCCTTAATCTTAATTGGCGCCTTCATTGCCATTAAAGATTTTTCATTGTTATTTTATTTTTTAATAGCTGCACTTCCGATTTCTTTTGAATACCAATTAGGAGGCTCTAGCTTATCGATGCCTACAGAACCACTAATGATAGGTCTTCTAGGCATTAGCATCGTTTTATTCATTCAAAATAGGTTGCAAAATAATTTAGAATGGAAGCACCTTTTAATTTTATTAATCATTGCTCATATTGGACTATTATGTTTTAATACCATACTATCTCCAAGCCATACCTTGTCTTTTAAATATTTATTAACCAAGCTTTGGTATTATGC
>JBDKFN010000043.1:0-15557 GCA_039798705.1 Bacteroidota bacterium | reverse complement strand
CCAAACGGTTTTAGTTCCTGCAAAAGAATCTTTGCAAGCATTCAACAAATAATTTTTAAACACATCATTTATATTTTAATACATGTTTACAAAATTCATTAAAAGGCCAGTATTGTCGATCGTAATTTCTATTATGATATTATTATTGGGTGTGTTGGCAATGGTTAAATTGCCTGTCACACAATTCCCATCTATATCGCCTCCAAAAGTTAATATTTCAGCCGAATACCCAGGAGCCAATGGGGAGCTAATGATCAAGGCTGTTGTGATTCCGCTTGAGAGAGCAATTAACGGTGTGCCAGGGATGAAATACATTGCATCAGATGCCGGTAACGACGGGGTGTGTATGATTCAAGTTGTCTTTGAACTTGGAACTGATCCTAATATTGCGGCAATAAACGTACAGAATAGAGTTGCGGCAGTAATTAATAAATTACCTCCACTTGTTGTAAAAGAAGGTGTAAAAATTACAAGGGAGGAATCTAATATGTTAATGTATGTTAACTTATATAGTAAAGACCCAAACTTGGATGTAAACTTCTTGTATAACTTCGCTGATATTAATATACTTTCTGATATCAAAAGAATTGATGGTGTAGGGGTAGCAGATATTTTAGGAGATAGGGAATATGCAATGAGAATTTGGTTAAAGCCAGATAGGATGTTAGCATATAATATTTCATCCGAAGAAGTTTTAAAAGCCCTAGATGAACAAAACTTAGAAGCGGCACCTGGTAAAACCGGAGAAAGTTCAGGTAAAAGACCTCAATCGTTCGAGTATGTTTTAAAATATCCTGGAAGGTACAATTCTAAAGAGGGTTACGAGAATATTGTATTAAAGGCTAGTCCTGATGGTCAAATATTAAGGGTAAAAGATGTGGCCGATGTAGAATTTGGTAGCACCTATTACGATTTATATTCTAAATTAAATGGAAAGCCTGCCGCATCAATTATGGTAAAGCAATCATACGGTAGCGATGCTACAGAAGTAATTGCGAATATCAAAAAGAAGATGGAAGAAATCAAAACTACAAGTTTTCCAAAAGGAATGGATTATGAAATTAGTTATGACGTTTCTAAATTTTTAGATGCTTCTATCGAGAAAGTAATTCATACTTTAATTGAGGCGTTTATTTTAGTGAGTTTGGTGGTATTTTTATTTTTAGGAGATTGGAGGTCTACGTTGATTCCCGCTTTTGCTGTTCCGGTTTCCTTAATAGGGACTTTCTTTTTTATGCAATTTTTTGGTATCTCTTTGAATTTAATTACACTTTTCGCTTTAGTATTGGCTATTGGTATTGTGGTGGATGATGCAATTGTTGTAGTGGAAGCAGTTCATGCGAAAATGGGGGATAAAAATCTTCCTCCAAGGCAAGCTACCATTGAGGTGATGCATGAAATTAGTGGTGCTATTATTGCCATTAGTTTGGTGATGTCTGCTGTGTTTATCCCTGCAGCATTTATGACAGGTCCAGTAGGAATATTTTATCGACAGTTTTCTGTTACAATGGCAACTTCGATTATTTTATCTTGTATAGTTGCATTAACATTGACTCCTGCATTGTGTGCAATAATGCTAAAAAATACGCATGGCTTACCTATGAAAAAAACACTTATTAATCGTTTTTTAACAGGATTTGATAATTGGTTTAACCGTGTACTTGGAAAGTATAAAAAGAATTTAGCATTAATAATTAATAGAAGGGTTATAACATTTTTAACTTTAATTTTATTCTGTATAGGCACTTGGTTCTTAAGTGGAAGAGTTCCTTCTGGTTTTATACCAAACGAAGATCAAGGGGTATTTTATGCAATTGTTTTAACACCACCGGGCTCAACGCTTGAGCGAACAGATGCAATCCTTTCAAAAATTCAAAAAGTAGCTAATTCAATGGAAGAAATACAATCGGTTTCATCTATTGCCGGCTTTGAAATTTTAACAGAAGGTACCATGGCTTGTTCGGGAACTTGCTTGATTAATTTAAAGGGATGGGATGAAAGAAAGCATTCGGTCGAAGAAATCATGAAGGAATTGGAAGAGAAAACGAAAGACATCAAAGGGGCAACGATTGAGTTTTTTCCGCCTCCTGCCGTACCTGGATATGGCGCTGCTGGCGGATTTGAGCTTAGGTTGTTAGATAAATCTGGGAGCGGTGATTATAAAAAAATGGAAACCGTAAGTAAAGAATTTACAAAAGAACTTAATAAAAGACCAGAGTTAACATCTGTATTTACTTTTTATAATGCGAGTTTCCCTCAATATATGTTGCGTGTAGATAATGACAAAGCACAACAAAAAGGAGTAAGTATAGAAAATGCAATGGATAATTTATCAACTTTAATTGGCAGCAATTATGCTACTAGTTTTATAAAGTATGATCGACAATATAAAGTTATGGTTCAAGCATTGCCTCAATATAGGGCTTTGCCTCAAGACATTTTAAAGTTATATGTTAAAAATGATCGCGGCGAGATGGTGCCATACGGTGCTTTTATGACAATTGATAAAGTTTATGGATTAGAAGAGATTACCAGACATAATTTGTATAATTCTTCGGAGGTAAGTGGCGGAGCTGCTCCAGGATATAGTAGTGGTAAGGCTTTGGAAGTAATTACAAATGTTGCCAAAACTAAATTGCCAAAAGGGTTTGGGATTGATTGGGCCGGAATTTCTAAAGATGAAATACGAAGTGGAAATCAAGCACTCTATATTTTTATTATTTGTTTCGTTTTTGTGTATTTAGTGTTGGCGGCTCAATACGAGAGTTTTATTTTACCATTCCCAATTCTATTGTCATTACCAATTGGAATTTTTGGCGCATTCTTTTTATTAGCAACTTTAGGTTTAGAAAACAATATTTATGCTCAAATTGCGATGCTAATGTTGGTTGGTTTGTTAAGTAAGAACGCAGTTTTAATTGTAGAATTTGCTGTTCAGAAACATAGATCAGGGGCTACCGTTTTGGAAGCTGCAATTGAAGGAGCCGCAGTTAGATTAAGGCCAATTTTAATGACTTCATTTGCATTTATTGCAGGCCTTATTCCTCTTGTATTAGCAACTGGTCCAGGGGCAATAGGCAATAGAACTATTGGTGCTGCAGCAGCAGGCGGAATGTTGTTTGGTACTGTATTTGGTGTATTAATAATACCAGGTTTATATTATGTTTTTGCAAGTATTTCAGAAAAACATATCATAATTGAAGATGAAGACGAAAATCCATTAACAGAAGAAATAGATCATCACAATGAAAAATAAAAATCAAGTAATCATTATATCAATGTTGTTTTGTCTAGTTTATAGTAGTTGCAAAATTCCTGCAACTACTGTAAATACAAATTCAAAAACATTGCCAAGTACATATACAGTAGTTGGAGATTCAATTAATTCTGCGAAAATTAAATGGGCAGATTTTTTCGCAGATAAATATTTGTCAAGTCTAATTGATACCGCAATAAAAAATAATCTAGAAGCATTAATAGTTGCGCAAGAAATGCAAATTGCTCAAAATGATTTAAGGCTTAGAAAAGGCTTGCTTTTTCCAAAAGTAAATATTTCGGGCGGGGCGGGGGTAGACAAAGTCGCTAGATACACATCAACTGGAGCAGGTGATGCGTCTACAGAGATGACACCAGGTCAAATGGTGCCGGAAGTGCTACCAGATTTTAACGTAGGATTTCATGCAAGTTGGGAAGCAGATATTTGGGGTAAACTTAGAAATGCAAAACGAGCTGCATACGCTAGGTATTTATCCAGTGTTGAAGGCAGAAATTTTGTCATTACAAATTTAGTTGCAGAAGTTGCAAATGCCTATTATGAATTGCTTTCTTTAGACAATCAGTTGGCAATTATCAATGAAAATATACAGTTGCAAGAAAATGGTTTGCAAATTGTAAGAGTACAAAAAGAGGCATCTATTGTAACCGATTTGGCGGTAAAGCAATTCGAGGCGCAATTGTATAAATCTAAAAGCTTTGCGTTTGAAACGCAGCAAAAAATTTCAATAACTGAAAATGAAATTAATTTTTTGCTTGGTCGATTGCCACAACATATTAATAGGGAGTCAATTGGTATTACAGAGCTTCCTTTACCAGCTGTAAGTATTGGAATGCCTGCGCAGCTACTAAATAACAGGCCAGATATTAAACAAGCAGAGTACGATTTAATTGCTGCTAAATGTGATGTAAAAGTAGCTAGAATGGAATTTTACCCCTCACTCGGAATTGGAGCTGCAATGGGATTTCAAGCCTTTAAAAAATCATACTTATTTACAACCCCGGAATCTTTGGCTTATTCGCTAATTGGAGATTTAACAGCACCTGCAATAAATAGATCGGCAATTAAAGCTGAATTTAGAAATGCAAATGCAAGGCAAGTTCAGATGTTGTATCAATATCAAAAAGTAACTTTGAATGCATTTGTTGAAGTGTCGAATGAGCTTTCAAATATTAAAAATCTTTCAGAGTCGACTCAATTAAAAGCAAAAGAAGTTTCGACGCTCAATGAATCAATTTTGGTATCGAACGATTTATTTAAAGCTGCTAGAGCCAATTATTTAGAAGTATTAATGACGCAGAGAGAAGCCCTATCTGCTAAATTAGAATTAGTAGAATTGAAGAAGCAACAATTTTCTGCAATAACTAATATGTATAGGGCTTTGGGCGGGGGTTGGAATTAGTGATTAAGTGAGAAATTTGGCTCTTTTTATATTTTCATTAAATTTGATAAAATAATGTTCACTTATGAAAAGAATCAGCTTTATTTTAATTGTATTAATTACATCTACTTTTGCATTTGCACAACTTCCAACATTAGGATTAAAAGCGCATTTTAAGTTTAATTATAATTTAATAGACTCTAGCGGAAGTAATGTTTTAATAATAAATGCGCCGGGTACAACACACGGCGGTGATCGTGCAAATAAAGTTAATAACAGTTTATATTTCACTGGCACTAATTCTTACGCTCAAGTAAATAATTTATTTGATTATAAGCAGAAGACCGTTAGTTTGTGGTTAAGGCCGTCAACAAATACCAACACACAAATGATAGTGGTTGCGGACAGGTCTTCTCTTGTTAACGGCTTGTTTTACCTTTCACTAATTGAAAATACAACCGGTCAAATGCGATTTGCTACAGGAAATGTTTCGGACACCATACAATTAGGCTCTGATGTTTGGAATCATGTGGTTGTTACATTGGACACCATGAAATATAAAATTTATTTAAATGGTTCATTGAAAAAGTCTGGTGTTAAAACGGCAAATGTCACTTCTGCAAGTGGAATTAATGGAACCGTTTTGGGTTCTGATAGGATTGCATCAGGGAGCTTTTATAGAGGGAATATGGATGATTTTAGGGTTTATAATAGAGTATTAAATAATTCTGAAATTTCGCAATTAGCTGCTGAAAACGGGGTGCCATTTGATACTACATTTGTGACTACTTATGATACCATTCGTACCAATATTATTGACACCACTTATTCTTTTATCTATGATACAGTAATTACAAATATTTTAGATACAAATTTTGTTTCTGTTGTAGATACTTTATTTATTAAAGCACAAATTTCTAATATTGTTAATCCAATTTTTGCAGATATTAAAGTCTATCCAAACCCAACAAGTAGCGATATTTTTGTTGAAGTTAATGATTTAGCTTTGTTGCAAGGTTCAACTTTTAAATTAATTGCGATGAACGGTGCTACAGTTTATAACGGCAATTTCAATCAGTTAAAATCTACAATTTCATTGAGTAGCTTAATGGGTTATGGGACTTATCAGTTACTTATTCTGAATGCCCAGCAGCAAGTAGTTTCAAATAAGAAAATAGTACTAGTCAAATAAAATAGTTGTTAAATAAAAAACCCCGCAAGCACAACTTGCGGGGTTTTTTATTGAGTATTAATTTAGCTATTTGATCATCAACTTAGCAGTTACTCGTTCATTATTTTCAACAACTTCGATGAAATACATGCCTGGTTCAATATTTGTTAAATCAAGCTTTAGCGTATGCTCGCCTTGCATTAATTCTTCATTCCATTTTGAAATCAATCGACCGTCTATCGAATATATTTTAACATTTGCAACCGCTGCTGACTTGCTGTTTAGCGTCATGTAGCTGATTCCATTAGTTGGATTAGGGAATAGGTTTTTAATGTTTACATTTTCTGAATTATCTAAACCTAAAATTTTCATTCCGCCATTAATAATTTCAACACGCTTACAAACTGTATCGCTACAATTTTGAGCGAAATCGTAAATAGTTAGGCATACATCAAAAACACCTGTCCCATTAAATATATGTGTTGTGAATTGATTTGATGCGTATGTACTATCTCCGAAATCCCAAAAGTAACTTGAAGTAGGACTTTGGTATATACTAGAAAAATACACAACATTTGCACCCAATGTTACGGAATCTGGAATCATGAATAATTTATATTCAGCATTACAATTAGGTGTCACACCTGAACCTACATAAACAACATCACAAAAAGTGGTGAAGCAATTTTTAATAATATCAAAGTAGCCTAAGCATACATTATAAATTCCAGGTTGTGCGTAAGTATGTGTGGTATAATTACTGCCGGTATATACTAGCCCATCGCCAAAGTCCCATGTGATAATACTTCCAGGTGCATTTAAAGTTTGTCCTGTGAAATATAACATATTTGCATTCGTACTATCTTGGTAGTAGCTATAAGTTGCATAGCATTGAATAATTGCATTGCTAACTAATACAGAATCGCAATAAGTATATGTGCATGCACCTATTGAATCGGAAGTAGTTAGGCAAACAGTATAAGTACCTGGGTTCGCGTATACGTGGTCTACATAGGAACCCACGCCAGATGTCCCATCACCAAATGTCCAAAGGTAATTAGCTGATGCGCTTACTTTGGTAGCTTTAAATTTAGCCATTAATCCAATACCAGGTATAGAATCAATAGATGCTGCAAAAGAATTCAAGCATAAATTTACACATTCTATATTTACAATTAAGTTGTAAAAACCTGGAAGGAATACGCTAAAAACTTCTTGTGTAGCTCCATAGCAATCGCTTGCTTTAACAATTGCATATCCGTTGAAATTTGCAGCTGATAGGGTTGTGCTAAATGAATAGTACCCAAGATTATCAGTAAGGGTAGTGTCGCGCCCAATTATCGGGCTTAAAGAGTCTATCGAGTGATAAGTAATGGTGACCTGTTGGTTAGTAACCGGAATTGCTTGATTCATGAAATTACCACTCACCGTTAATGTTTGCTGCCCTTTAGCTATCCAAGAGGAAGCCACGAAAAGCATTAGAAATAGGATTTTCTTCATAGTTTGATGATTTTTGTTTTTCATCTCATTAAACAAGTGAAATTTATTTTGGTTTAGGAAAAATTAAAAAAGTCCCGAAAAATTTATTTCGGGACTTTTTATGCTAGACTACTGCCCTCCTTGTTTAGGGGAGTTAAACTATTTTAAATCAAATCGATCTAAGTTCATTACTTTGGTCCAAGTTGCGACGAAGTCTGTAACGAATTTTGATTTTGCATCATTAGAAGCATAAACTTCTGCGATGGCTCTCAATTCCGAATTAGATCCAAAGATTAAATCAACTCTTGAACCTGTCCATTTTAATTCGCCAGTTTTTCTGTCTCTACCTTCGAATGCGTCTTCCATTGCAGTGTTCGCTTTCCAAGTAGTATTCATGTCTAATAAATTTATAAAGAAATCATTCGATAATGAACCAACATTTTTAGTAAATACACCATGATTAGAGTGATCGAAATTAGTTCCTAAAACTCTTAACCCACCTATTAAAACAGCCATTTCAGGGGCAGTTAAAGTGAGTAGATGCGCACGGTCAACTAATAATTCTTCTGCTGATGCTTTTAAATTACCTTGTTTGTAATTTCTAAAACCATCTGCTTTTGGTTCTAAAAATGCAAATGAATCTACATCTGTTTGTTCTTGCGTAGCATCACCTCTTCCAGCTGTAAATGGAACCGAAATTTTGTGACCAGCATGATGAGCTGCTTGTTCAATTGCTGCACTGCCAGCAAGTACAATTAAGTCTGCCATTGAAACATAATTTCCGTTTGCATTAAATGCATTTTGAATAGTTGTTAAAGCAGCTAAAACTTTAGTTAATTGCGTTGGATTATTTACAGCCCAATCTTTTTGAGGAGCTAAACGAATGCGAGCGCCATTAGCACCTCCGCGTTTATCAGACCCACGGAAAGTAGAAGCGGAAGCCCATGCGGTGCTTACCAATTCTCCAGTTGATAATCCTGAAGAAAGAATGCTTGCTTTCAATGAAGCAATATCTGCATCGCTTAATTTATGTTCATTTGCAGGAATTGGATCTTGCCAAATTAATTCTTCTTTTGGCACTTCAGGTCCTAAGTGTAAAGCACGAGGTCCCATGTCACGGTGAGTTAATTTATACCATGCTCTTGCGAATGCATCTGCAAACTGATCTGGGTTTTCGTAAAAGCGTCTAGAAATTGGTTCGTAAATCGGATCCACTCTTAAAGCTAAATCACTGGTCAACATCATTGGAGCATGTGATTTCGATTTGTTATGAGCATCTGGAACGGTGCCAGCACCTCCGTCATTTTTTGGCTTCCATTGATGCGCACCTGCAGGACTTTTTGTTAATTCCCATTCGTAACCAAATAAGTTTTCGAAATAGTTATTGCTCCATTTTGTTGGAGTTGTTGTCCAAGCGCCTTCAAGTCCACTTGTAATGGTATTTTCACCGTTACCAGCACCTAATGTATTTTTCCAGCCTAAACCTTGTTCTGTAATATCTGCACCTGCTGGCTCTGGTCCAACGTATTTACTTGGATCAGCTGCACCGTGTGTTTTTCCGAACGTATGTCCACCTGCAATTAACGCAACAGTTTCTTCATCGTTCATGGCCATTCTGCCAAATGTTTCGCGAATGTCTTTTGCAGAAGCTAAAGCATCGGGAACACCATTAGGACCTTGAGGGTTTACATAAATTAATCCCATTTGTACAGCCGCTAATGGATTTTCTAAATCACGTTCGCCAGTATATCTTTTTTCTGCTAACCATTCCGCTTCAGAACCCCAATAAATATCTTCTTCTGGTTCCCAAACATCTGCACGACCGCCAGCAAAACCAAATGTTTCAAAGCCCATCGATTCCAATGCACAGTTACCTGCTAAAATCATTAAGTCAGCCCATGAAATATTTTTGCCATATTTTTGTTTGATTGGCCAAAGCAATAATCTTGCTTTGTCTAAGTTGGCATTATCTGGCCAGCTATTTAAAGGTGCGAATCTCTGTGTTCCAGCACCTGCGCCACCTCTACCATCACTGGTACGATAGGTTCCAGCACTGTGCCAAGCCATACGAATAAATAATGGTCCGTAATGTCCATAATCTGCAGGCCACCAATCTTGCGATTGAACCATTAATTCATTGATTTCGTTTTTTAATGTTTTTAAATCTAAGGCATTGAATGCTTTAGTATAGTCAAAATCTTCACCCATTGGGTTAGACAAGCTACTGTGCATGCGAAGCACATTTAAGTTTAATAAATTTGGCCACCAGTCGCGATTTCTAGTTCCGCCACCTGCACTTTTCTTCACTTCTCCGTGGTTAAACGGGCATTTGTTTTCAGTACTCATATCGGTATTCTTATTATGTTTGCTATTTTTGAATGTTTTTTATACTTTTTAAACAATAAAAATACAATAATGTTTGTAAAAAAAGCCACTTTATTGCTCCTTTTTGGCTTGTTTTCGTCAAATCTACTTGCACGTGTCGGGAATGATTTATCAAAATTTAAATTGACTGTTTCTGGGTATACGGAAGCCTATTTTGTTTCGGATTTTAATAGAAGTCAAAAAGGAGATAGGCAAAACTTTTATTATAATTATAATAGAAATAAACAGCTTGAATTTAATCAGTCCAGTCTTAAGTTTAATTTAAATAGTCCAAAAATTGAAATGAATTTTGCTCTACATGCGGGAACGTATGTACAAGATAATTATGCTGCGGAATCTAAATTTTCAAAACACATATTGGAGGCAAATTTAAATGTTGCGCTAAATAATAAAAAAACAATTTATTTATCAGCAGGTATCATGCCTTCTCATATTGGATTTGAAAGTAGTGTTGCTTTTGATAATTGGAATTTAACTCGATCCTTATTAGCAGAGCAATCACCATATTACGAAACAGGATTAAAATTGTCTTATCGACCCAATCAGAAATACGAATTTGCAATGCTTTTTTTGAATGGTTGGCAGAAAATAAATCCGCTAAACTTCAAGGCTGTTAGGTCATTCGGCACGCAATTTAAATTTATTCCTAACGCGAATGTAAGTTTTAATTGGAGTCTTTATGCCGGTAGTGAAAGCCGTGGTATATCATCAGACTTTAGGGTATTTAATAATTTCTACAGCCAAATTACATTAAATAAAAAATGGCGAATGTTAGCAGGATTTGATTTTGGAATGCAACAAAAATACCAACAAGCTAATGAATATAATTTCTGGTTAAGTCCGATTTTAATTTCTCAATATTCATTTAACGACAAATTAAAAGCTGCGTTAAGGTTCGAATATTATCAAGATAAAAAGAACGTAATTGTTTCAACCTTTGGAAATGGCCCATTTGAGATAAGTGGTTTGTCAATTAATTCAGATTATTTCATCACTCCTAATTTTCTTTTTAGAATAGAATTAAGAGGTCTTTACGGCACTTCGAAAGTTTTTCAATCAGATGCAAACCAGCTGAATAATAATAGGTTCTTAGCCACTTCAGTGGCCTATAAATTTTAATCCTACGTTGAAAAGCATTGAAATAGCTATAGATTTAGTACTTTTAAAGGTCTGCGGCTTTAAATTTTGGAGCAATATTTTAAAAATGAATAATAATAAGGCATTATTTCTGGCGCTTTACTTAATCATGAGTATCATTTTCATTAAGAAAGATGCGCATGCTGCAGTAAATATTGCACCAAGTTCATTATCACTTTGTCAGAATACCAGTGGCTTTTTTAGTGTTATAAATCCTCAACCTGCAAACTCAGTTTATAATTGGCAAGATTCTACCGCTTCAGGTTGGGTGAATATTACGAACAATACTTTTATTCAAGCAATTAATGATACTTTGTATTTGCAAAATATTTCTACTGCATATAATAATAAAAAGTTTAGATGTATAGTTGATTCCGCTGGCATGGGTACGAAAAAAGACACAAGTGCTACAGTTGTTTTAATTGTATTTCCTGTTTTGCCGCATGGCTCGTTAAATGGATCTCAAACGATATGCTACAATACAGCACCAGATACCATTCGCGCGATTAATTATCCTGTAAATGGTTTGGGCTGGTATACTTATCAATGGCAAAGTTCAGTAGATAGTATTACCTGGACAAATATTTCTGGACAAACAACCGTAAAATTAAAATTAAATAAATTAACACAAGATCAATTTATCAGAATATTAGCAAACACAATAACAGGGTGTAAAAACGATACAAGCGATGTAGTTAAAATAAATGTGCTTGGAGTTTTAGTTAAACCAGTTATTACTGCTAACCAAAATATTTGTTATAATAACATTGCGGATACAATTCGAGTGCAATCTTTAGCACAAGGCGGGGGGAATGTTTTTTCTTATCAGTGGCAAAAGTCTTTAAACGGCAGTTCTTGGTCGGATGTATCTGCAGCAACTTCTTTAAAGTATGCGCCAGGAAATTTAACAGCAACTACTTACTATCGTTTGAAAGCAATAGGAGTAAAGGGCTGTGGCGTACTTATATCTGATTCAATTAAAGTAACTGTTTTCGGTGTATTTACTCCAGGGTCGCTTATTGGCAATCAAACAATATGTTACAATACAATTCCAAATGCGATTCAGTTTTTTACATTGCCAACTGGAGCAGGAACAAATTATACTTATCAATGGCAGGTTTCTACCGATTCAATTAATTTTGTTGATTTTACAAATTCAAATGTTTTTTCATTTCAACCGAATAATTTAACCCAAACTTTTTATTACAGAGTTTATGTGATTCCAAATACATCATGTGCTAATGGTTACACCAATGTCATTCGAATAAAAGTTTATCCATTATTTGTTGGTGCTAGTATCAGCAAAAGTCAAGTCATTTGTTATAATACCTCGCCAGATACCATTCGTATGTCAACTGCTCCAGTTGGCGGCAGTGGCATTTACACTTACCAATGGCAACAGTCTACAGACAGTGTTAACTGGATTAATATCAATGGGCAAAATAACGCAAAATTAAAATTGCCTAATTTATTCCAAACAACTTATATCCGTTTATTTAATCAATGTAATGTTGGGTGTGGAATGCAAATTAGCAACGCAATCAAGATTAAAGTTTTCAGTTCGGTTTATACCAAACCTAGAATTACACAAACGCAAAGTATTTGTTATAATACTATTCCAGATACTTTAAGGCTACAAGCATATGCATCCGGCGCGGACAACAAGTTTGTTTACCAATGGCAAACTTCTAATAATGGAAAAACTTGGACAGATATTGCAGGAGCAACTACATTAAAATATAAGCCAGGAATTTTAACGCAGTCTGTTTTTTATAGAATCAATGCCATTGCAACTTTTGGTTGTAGGTCAATTGCTTCAGATTCAATTAAAATAACCGTTTATGATCAACTAGCAGCTGGCCAATTAAATAACAATCAGACTATTTGTTATAATAGTTTACCTGCAAGATTGCAATTTGCAATGCCTGCATCTGGAGGTGGTGATGTATATGCATATCAATGGCAAATTTCCAGTGACTCTATTAATTATGTAAATATAAATGGAGCGCTATTCGATAATTATCAACCAGGAAAATTAACACAGACTAATTTTTATCGTGTAAAAATAACTTCCATCAATGGCTGTGGAGAAGTCATCAGCGCGGCATTAAAGATTAAAGTGTATCCAATTTATAAAGGAGCTGAAATAAATGCTTCACAAAACATTTGTTATAATTTAAAACCAAATAATTTAACACTTCGAACGGCGCCAAGTGGTGGCGACGGTTATTATTTTTATCAATGGCAAATAGGGAAGTATGGCATTTGGTCTAATATAGATTCTGCTACAAAGGATTTTTACGCACCTGAGCAAGTTAAAATTGAAACCTATTATCGATTAATTAATTACGCAGGTTCAAGTTGTGGAAGAGATACTTCAAATGTAATTAAAATGAGCGTATTGCCTTTGCCTGATACCACTCAAATTTTAGGCGTTACTACCGTATGCAGAAACCAACAAGAGGTAAGGTATGGTATGGCTCAAAGCAATTCAAATTATACTTATTTCTGGAGTACAAGTGGCGGAAAAATAGTTTCAAACCCTAGCGATCTTGTTGCATATGTAAATTGGGGGTTGAGAGATGGTATAGATACGTTGAGGCTAACTCAAATAAATAAATTGACAGGATGTTTGAATGAAATTAAATTACCGGTAAGAATTAAGTTCGGTCAAGCACCAACTAAATCTAAAATTCTTCGAAAAGAAAATTCTAATATGTTGTTTTGTAGTGATTCAACATTTGGTGTGATATACCAATGGGGTTTCTTAACAAAAAGTAATAATATTGAAACGGATATTCCAAATGCAAATTTGCGTTATGTGATGTTACCACATAATTTCGATACTACTTTATATGAATATTATTTAAAGACCAGTTTAGGCGATTGCGAAACAAAAAGTTATTATAATAAAGCTACTTTAACTGGAATAGAGGCTGCCAACTTTAACGGGGTTGAATTGTTTCCTAATCCAACAGCAGGGTTGTTAAATATTAATAGCACCATCAATCAAATCGAAACAGTTAAAGTTTACGATCAGCAGTTTCGCTTGTTAAATGAATTAAATGCATCAGGTGCTAATAGTTATCAATTATCACTGAGTTATTCACCTGGCGTTTATTTTATTGAGATCATCAATAAGCAATCGGGCAATTATTGGGCAAGAGTTATTTTAACAGGTAATTAGCATTTATGAGAAAGCTTAAATCAATTTGCCTGTTATTTATTTTAAATCTGTTTTTGTGTCAATTAGCAATCGCACAAACCAATAGTGAATTGAAATTGAAAGCCATGCGTTTCATTGATTATTATTCAGCTATTAATATCATTGAAGACAATGACGGTTTTAGGGCTTGTTATAAAAACAGTCAAGTGACAATGCCTAATTTTATACTTCAACAGAACGCATTTCATGAAATGTTAACACTCGATGAATATGTAATCAAATACAATAATTTTGTTTACACCAAAGGGAATGCTCCAACATTGCTATCAGCACTACCTTATGCTATTCGTATAGACACCATAGACGCTCAGAATTTAAAGTTTTCAATTGACGTTCAACTTTATTTAAGCACTTTTAATAGTGATAAGCTAAAACTAACAGACACCTTAGATTTAAATTTTTCTTTGCTATATCTTAGGCAATCTGATGTTTTTAAAATTGAGTCTATAAGTCAAAATATTATAAGAGGAAAGTTTTTAATTGTGAAAGCTATTCGAAAAAGGAATATACTCGATGGTTTCAAAAAAGCTACAGATTCAACTATAAATCAATTGTCGAATTATGATTTATTGATTAATGGTTTTGTTAGTCAAACAGACAGCAACGGGGTTGTTTATTTGCGAAACATCAATTTGGCAAAAAGGCAAAGTGTAAATATTGCTACAGCTAACTTCGCAGATTTTGGGGGGCAGCGTTTCGGCGCAAACAGGCTCAGAAGAATTTATGCAAAACCAATACTGAACAATACCCAAGCAGTTTTCTTTAGAAAATCAACTTTTTTCGTTGAAGGTTATTTTGGCTTTAATTATTTTGTGGGTAGTAATGCAATTCAAAGTATAAATTCTAACATTGAACATATTAATCTAAAAATTAACACTAAAGGATTTGGTTTAGGTTTGTTTCTTTTTAATAAAAAGAAATGGGATATGACTTTGTCTGCAGGCTACGCTAATTATACAGCAGAGAATGCAAGTTATTTAAAAGAAGACACCAAGGTGATTAATGCAATAGATCCAGATGGATCTAATTATGTTCGAATAAATACAATTTCAGAAATCAATGAATTTCAACATTTAAGTTTCAACACCATTGTGGGAAAATGGTCAATTGGCTACAAATTCAACAATAAAACAAAGTTGAATTTTAGCATTAAAGCAGCGAAAAAAACAGGTGGAAATTTAACAAGAGAAACAACTGCAAGTGCACAATACAGTGGCTTTTACAAAGATTATTTTAATGTTACGATTAGCGAAAATGGTGTATATGATTTTGGAAAATATCAATTAGTTGACACTTCAGGTTTAAGCCTCAATCAAGACATTTCTTTTTATGGAATTGGAATAGGCTTGGAGCAAAATATAACAAAAAAAATAGCAGTTAATTTTGGTTTAGAATGGTTGAAATCTAAAAACGAATTGTTGATGCCGGATAATAGATTGTTGAGTGTTAGAAATAATCAATTGGAAAGTTTGTTAATGATTAATCAAATTCAACATTATATTGC
>JBDKFN010000042.1:0-15813 GCA_039798705.1 Bacteroidota bacterium | reverse complement strand
TTACCAAACAAGTCAAGTTGACTAAACGACTCAAATCCTGAGTAACAGATGAAACACAAAAACACTGCTATAATAAATGCAACAATTTGATTTTCGCTCATTGCTGAACAAAAAATACCAACGGCTACAAAACAAGCTCCTAAAAACAACAAACCAATATAGGAACCTATTACCGCACCAGAATCAATGTTTCCTTTTACACTACCTAATTGATAAATTGAAAAATAATAAATCAATGTTGGTAATATGGCAAAGAAAACCAGTACTAAACCTGCAAGGTATTTGCCAATGATAATTTGTAAATCTGTTAACGGTCTTGTGGTCAATAATTCTATCGTTCCTGTTTTTTGTTCTTCTGAAAAAGAACGCATGGTAATGGCTGGTATCAAAAACATGAACACCCAAGGCGCTATATTAAACAAGCTGTCTAAGGTAGAGAAGCCATAACCCAACACACTTGTATCAGGGAAAACCCAAACAAACAGCCCGATAACAATTAGAAAAATCACTATCGCAATATATGCTATTAATGAACTCAAGAAGGCAGCAATTTCTTTTTTAAATATCGTATACATCTGATGGATCTATTAATTTGCAGTTAGCTTTCTAAAAATATCTTCTAACTTCTCTTCTTCTTTTTGAATACTCAACAATACCAAATTGTTTTGAACCGCAAAATCAAATATATTCTTACGAACATCTAATTGAGAATTAGTTTGCAAAACCCATGACTTATCTGTTAATGCTTGTGCAGCAACAACTCCAGCGATTTTCAACAAATTGTTTTGAGGTACATTTTGATCAAACTCAACAATATAAGTAACTTGTTTTAGGGTTGTTACCTGTAAGTTTTTCGTTTCATCATTGGCCACTATCACTCCTTTATTAATAATCACAACTTGATCGCAAACAGCTTCTACTTCTTGCATAATATGCGTAGAAAGTATGACGGTTTTCTCCTTACCCAATTGCTTTATTAATTTTCTAATTTCTACCAATTGATTTGGATCCAAACCTGTTGTTGGTTCATCTAGAATTAAAACTTTTGGATCATGCAACATGGCCTGTGCAAGGCCTACACGTTGACGATATCCTTTTGATAATTGTGAAATCTTTTTGAATTGTTCTCTTTCCAAACCTGTTTGCTCAATCATTTCTTTGATGCGCATAGTAGGGTTTTCGAGGTGTTGAAGCCCTGCTATAAATGAAAGAAACTCTTTCACATACATGTCTAAATACAATGGGTTATTCTCCGGTAAGTACCCAATGCATTTTCTAACATCCATTGAATGCGTTGTAATATCAAAACCACAAACATTGGCGGTACCTGAACTTGGAGGAATAAAACCAGTAATCATTTTCATGGTGGTAGACTTACCTGCACCATTTGGGCCCAAAAAACCGACTATTTTTCCTGGCTCAGCTTGAAAAGAAATTTGGTTCACCGCTATTTGCGATCCATATACTTTTGTTAATTGATCTACGATTACCGACACTGCTATTTATTTTAAATTTCTGAACTAAGCCATTTAATAAGAAAGCGAATTTACTAAGTAATGGCCAATATGCAAGATTATCTAAAAAAAATGATTTTTTAGCAAATTGAGGCCATTTAAGGCCTTTATTACTTTCAAAATTCGCGCATTCCCTTATCTTTGCAAGATGAGTATAATGAAAGAAGATTTATTTAAGAATGTGACATCACATGCTAAAGAATACGGGTTTGTATTCCAGTCAAGTGAAATATATGATGGCTTAAGTGCAGTTTACGATTATGGTCAATTAGGTGTTGAATTAAAAAATAACATCAAAACCTATTGGTGGAAATCGATGGTGCAAATGCACGAAAATATTGTAGGCTTAGATTCTGCAATTTTTATGCATCCTAAAATTTGGAAAGCATCGGGGCACGTAGACGGATTTAACGATCCAATGATTGACAACAAAGATTCCAATAAAAGATACCGTGCCGATAATTTAATTGAAGATAAAATTACTTTTTACGAAAACGAAGGTGAAAACACAAAGGCCAACGAATTGCAAAACGCAATGGATGCGGCACTTGCAGCAGATGACTTAGTCGCATTACGCCAACTCATCCTAGACCATCAAATTAAATGCCCAATTTCTGGCACTGCAAATTGGACAGAAGTAAGACAATTTAATTTGATGTTTAGTACGCAATTTGGTTCTATTGCAGAAGAAGCAGACGCAGTTTATTTGAGACCAGAAACAGCACAGGGTATTTTTGTTAACTTTTTAAATGTTCAAAAAACCGGAAGAATGAAAGTGCCATTTGGTATTGCCCAAATTGGTAAAGCGTTCCGAAATGAAGTAATTGCTAGACAATTCATCATGCGAATGCGCGAATTTGAACAAATGGAAATGCAGTTCTTTGTAAGGCCAGGTACTGAAATGCAATGGTATGCTTATTGGAAAGAAGCCCGTTTGAAATGGCACTTAGCTTTAGGTACGTCTAATTTAAAATACCGATACCACGACCATGCAAAACTTGCACATTACGCAAACGCTGCTGTCGATATTGAATTTGAATTTCCATTCGGCTTCAAAGAAGTAGAAGGCATTCACTCAAGAACAGACTTTGATTTAAAACAACACCAAGAACATTCAAAAAAGAAATTACAATATTTCGACAACGACTTAGACGAACAGGGCAAACCTTACGGAAACTATGTTCCTTATGTAATTGAAACATCTATCGGATTAGATCGAATGTTTTTATTAACACTATGTAATGCCTACGCCGAAGAAGATTTATCTGAAGGTGAAAAAGTGGACAGCCGTGTAGTGTTGAAATTCCACCCTGCACTCGCTCCTATCAAGGCTACAGTTATGCCATTAACTAAAAAAGATGGTTTACCAGAAAAAGCGAGAGCTATAATGGATGACATGAAGTTTGATTTCAATATGCAATACGATGAAAAAGATTCCATTGGAAAAAGATACAGAAGACAAGATGCAATAGGCACACCATTCTGCATCACCATTGATTACGAGTCTTTAGAAAACGACACTGTAACCATCAGACACCGTGACAGCATGCAACAAGAAAGAGTGGCTATTAAAGATTTAAAATCTATTATTCAAAACCAAGTTGCTTGGGAAAACTTATTAAAATAACCACAAAGAAAGCTTAGATTTATAGGATGAATATTAGAACCGCAGAGTTTGTAATTAGCAATACCAAACAAGACCGATTACCAGCTCCCAATATGCCTGAATACGCCTTTATTGGTCGTTCTAATGTTGGTAAATCTTCTTTAATAAATATGCTCTGCAATAAAAAAGGCTTAGCAAAAACTTCTCAAAACCCAGGCAAAACGCAAGTTATAAACCACTTTCTAATTAATAGTAATTGGTACTTGGTGGATTTACCAGGTTATGGTTTTGCTAAAACTGCAAGAACCAATAGAAGCGCTTGGGAAAGAATGATTAAAACTTATTTAGAAAGCAGAGAAAATTTGCAATGCGTAATGGTTTTAATTGATTCTAGATTAAGCCCACAAAAAAACGACATTGAGTTTATCAATTGGCTAGGAAGCAAAGGCATTCCATTTTCAATTGTTTTTACCAAAGCAGATAAACAATCAAAATTAAAAACACAAACCAATGTGGAACTCTTCACCAAGCACCTGCTTGAAACTTGGGAAGAACTACCCGCACATTTTATTACTTCTGCAGAAGAACTTACAGGAAAAGACGAACTATTGAATTATATCGATGAAATCAATAGTCAATATACGGCCCCATCATTCTAATGAAAAATTATTTATCACTAATAAAATTTAGTCACACCATTTTTGCCTTACCATTTGCAATTATTGGTTTCGTATTAGGAATGGCAGACCATGCCGGTGAATTTAATTTTCAAAAATTTTTATTGATGTTAGCTTGCATGGTGTTTGCAAGAAGCGCAGCAATGGCCTTTAACAGATACATAGACCGGTCATTTGATGAAAAAAATCCAAGAACAAAAACAAGAGAAATTCCAGCTGGAATTATTAGCCCAAGTACCGCATTGTTTTATGTAATCATCAATAGTTTACTTTTTGTGTTAGCAACATATTTTATCAATTCAATTTGTTTTTATTTATCACCAATTGCATTACTCATTATACTAGGCTATAGTTATACAAAAAGATTTACTTCATTGTGTCATTTTGTATTAGGTCTTGGCTTATCACTTGCACCCATAGGCGCATACCTAAGTGTTACTGCGACCTTTAACATGTTACCAATTTGGTATTCCCTTTCGGTAATAACATGGGTAAGTGGTTTTGATATTATTTATGCGATGCAAGATGTAACAATTGACAGTGAACTTTCTTTAAATTCAATCCCTAGCGCATTAGGAAAAGTTCGAGCATTAAGACTATCCTCTATCTTACATATTCTGTCATTTATTTTTATTTTAATACCGGTATTTTACAACCCATTTGGTTTGTTTTATTGGATTGGACTATTCATTTTTGCAAGTATGTTGGTTTACCAACATAGTATTGTAAAACCAAATGATTTAAGTAAGGTAAACCTCGCATTCATGACAACGAATGGAATTGCCAGTGTTGCATTTGCAGTATTTTTTCTTTTAGACTATTTCACCAGATAATTTCATGAACAACACCGCTATTCAAAAAAAAACCAGAAGTTTTTTACCTACAGCTATTGAAATCAATTGGAATAATATTCATCCCTATTTTGAAGACTTAGTCAATAGGAATATAACATCTGTATCTGATCTTAATAAGTGGATGTTAGACAGAAGTGAACTAGAGGCTGTATTAGAAGAAGATTTTGCTTGGCGATATATCAAAATGACTTGCGATACGACTGATGAAGAGATTTTAAAATCTTTCGAAGATTTTGCGACAAACATTGAACCGCAGTTGGCAACCTATTCAAATATTTTAAATCAAAAAATTGTTGATTGTAAATTTTTAAATGACCTTCCAAAAAGTGAATATGAAATTTACATCAGAAGCTTAAAAAATCAATTAGCGCTTTTTAGAGAAGTCAATGTGCCTATTTTTACAGCTTTACAACTAGCCCAACAACAATACGGAAGCATTGCCGGGGCAATGTCTGTTACCATTGATGGACAAGAATATACTCTAGAACAAGCAAGTAATTTCCTAAAAGACCAAGATCGAAATATCAGAAAATCGGTTTACGAAAACATACAACAAAGAAGGCTTCAAGACCGTCAACAATTAGATGAATTATTCAATAAGCTCATTGAACTTAGACATGAAGTTGCTACTAACGCTGGGTTTAACAACTTCAGAGATTACCAATTTCAAGCATTAGGCAGGTTTGATTATAATGCAGCTGATTGTATGGATTTTCATGATGCAATTGCAAAAGAAGTGGTGCCTATTTTGAAAGCAAACTGCTTAAAGAGAGCCACCAAAATGGGATTGCAAACATTAAGCCCATTTGATACTGAAGTAGATATTTCTGGAAAGGCAGCGCTAAAACCATTTGCAAATGGCAACGAATTAATTGACAAAACAATTCAGTGCTTTAATGAAATAAATCCAGCGCTCGGTAATTACCTAGCCATCATGAAAGCGAACAACCTTGTGGATTTGGATGCTAGAAAAGGGAAAGCTCCAGGTGGTTATAATTATCCACTTGCAGAAACAGGCGCTCCATTTATATTTATGAATTCTGCAAACTCTGTTCGAGACTTGACCACTATGGTTCACGAAGGCGGCCATGCAATACATACTTTTGTTAGCAGTAATTTATTGTTAAATGATTTTAAACACACGCCTTCAGAAGTTGCAGAATTAGCATCGATGAGCATGGAATTAATTTCAATGAATCATTGGGATGTATACTTTGACAATGAAGCTGATTTGAAATCGGCTAAAGCAGAGCAATTAAAAGACACTTTAAAAACACTTCCTTGGGTTGCAACCATTGATGCATTTCAACATTGGATTTATACAAATCCAAAACATACAAATGAAGAAAGAGCAGCAGCTTGGGAAAATATTTTCGATCGCTTTGGTGCTAATTTTGTAGACTGGACGGACTATCCAGCACAAAAACAAAATCTTTGGCAAAAACAATTGCATTTATTTGAAGTGCCATTTTATTACGTAGAATATGCGATTGCTCAACTAGGTGCCATTGCGATTTACAGAAACTACTTAGCAAACCCAGAGAAAACATTACAACAATATTTAGCTGCTTTAAAATTAGGGTATACTAAATCGATGAAAGAAATTTATGAAACGGCTGGCATTGAATTTAATTTTTCTGCAGCATACATAAAGGAACTTATGCATTTTCTAACAACAGAACTACAAAAAGTAACGGAAGAATAATTACTTCTGCTGATAAATCTTAGAACGATTTAGACCAATCTTTTGAAAGAAATAACCAAAAGAAACACCTAACACGCCTAAGCCATAGGTTACACTTCTTCTGAAATTAATTGAGGATGCTTCTTCGAAATATTTTGTTGGGCAAGTTACTTCTGCTATCTCAAAACCTTCAAAACAAATTTGTGCAATCATTTGATTGTCAAAAACAAAATCATCTGAATTTGCATGGTAATTTATTTTATTTAAAACAGTAGCATCGAATGCACGATAGCCCGAATGATATTCAGATAATTTCTGATTCATTAAAATGTTTTGCGCTAACGTGAGCATGCGATTAAAGAAATATTTGTAGTATGGCATGCCACCTTTGATTGCACCTTTCCCTAAAATTCGAGAACCAAAAACTACAGGATACAAATCATTGGCAATAATGCTCACCATTGCAGTAATTAATTTAGGCGTATACTGGTAATCGGGGTGCAGCATGATTACGATGTCTGCGCCTACGGCTAAAGCTTTATCGTAACAAGATTTTTGGTTTCCTCCATAGCCTTTGTTTTCTTCATGCCTAATAACATGCGTAATACCAATTTCTTTTGCTAAAACAGCTGTTTCATCTGCACTGGCATCGTCAACTAAAATCACTTCGTCAACAATATCAAAAGGAATCTCTTGATAGGTTTTCAAAAGCGTTTGAGCGGCATTATAGGCTGGAAGTACTACTACTACTTTCTTATGAAGGTACATAACCAAAAATAAAAGATTTTAAACTAAAGCGCAAAGCTTGACAAAAAAAATGCCGGATTATTTCCGGCATTTTAATTTAAATATTTTACTATTTCTGACAACCAGCTTTCATCTTGATCTTTTGATCAATTTGATCGCCACCACCAGTATATGCTCGTTTTCTAACGGTAATTTCCATGTCAATTAATTTTTTTCCTGATGGAATGTTTAAAAATTTAGATGGAATCATCATGATTTTAAATTTGCCAGTTGCATCTTTTTTCATGGTGAATTTAGGATTGTCTTGCAACTTTAAAAACTTAGCTGGCTCAATGGTAGTTCTTACCGCAGTTGCTGTATCTTCTACGGTAGCCTTAACATACATCAATGCATCTCCATCATTCAAACCTTGCATTGTAGTTTTTAGTTCAATGGCATTGTCATAAATGATGGTTGTAATTTCATCTTGTAAATAAACACTTGGAAATGTATATAACGTTCCTTTGTCTAAACGAGGTGCATTAATTGTTAAATTAATATCTTCAGACTTAATGTCTGGCGCTCCATATCCTCCACCGTTTTTAGGCTTTACTAAAAATGAAATTCCATCTGTGTATACTTTAGAAGCCGGAACTTCATAAAATTCAGTTGGTGTCATTTCGTAGTAATAAACTTTTGCACCTTTAGTGTCATCTTTGGTCATTTGCAATAAGTCATTTGAATTTTGCCAAGGCTTATCGCCTAAGCCATTTACTTTAGGGCTAGTTGCAGGATGCTCAAAAGGTTTCCAAGTCCAAATATAAAATGGACCAGGGTCTGCTTGTAACAATACGTTGTGAGCTTTAGAAGGATCTAGTTTATCTAAATCAACATACAACCTAACAGGTTTAGTAACATCGGTTGGATCTGGTTCTACCCATGCAACTTGAGCTTTAGATTGTGTAATACCAATAACTATTAATGATAATACAAGTAATATTTTTTTCATATCAATCTTAGTTTGCTTTTCTAATAAATTCAAGGTCGTATCTAAATAATAATTTATTAGTACAATCGTAAACTTGTTTACTGATTTTCAATTTGCTGTCTACTGTTCTGATAGGTCCATTTAATTTCATGAATACCGTATCAGTTCTATTGGTAGGAAATAATAAAACTTGACTTGGATACAATGGATTGTCAAATCTCCATTTACCATTTACTGCGTTAAAGAAATTTAACTCTAGACCAGCAGTATCAACACTAAACAAAGTATCTGTTCCTTCAATATAAAATTTAATGTTTGGCTGTTTAGTTGCAGACGCAAAGTATTCAGTGATGTCCATTGATTCTTCTACAATAGGCACTTTATCGGTCATTAAAACGCGCGCCATAGCCCATTCCGAAACAATACCATCAACCTTACTCGCTGGCTCTCCAATTTCTTTGATCTCTTTTTTGCAAGACATGGCTAGCATCGCTAGCATTCCCACTAATAAGATTTTTCTATTTTTCATTTTCTTGCTTTTTAAAATTAATTACATCCACCTGTTTCATTCATTACAAAAATCGAAGTTCTTTCTGAACTTGGGAATTGTAATGCTAAACCTGGGCAATTCCAAGGTGCATTACGAATGGTTGTAGCTCCATCTAATGGATTAGCCAATGCGCCAATTCTTTTTAAATAATTCACACGATCACCCTCGCAGAATAATTCTTTTCTACGTTCTGCACGAACTGTCAATAAGATTGTTCTTGAATCTGCGTTTGCAGCAATTTCTTTATTGGTGTTTCCAGGATATGCTCTTTTGATAATTTTATTGATATCTGATACAGCTGTACCTAAGTCTTGACCTAATTCCGCTAATACTTCAGCACGCGTCAATACTAATTGCGTCATATTAATTAACGGTACAGGGAAATAATCCTCATTGAATTTTTTCAATACGTGGTATTGTTTAGGTGTACCAGGGTTCATCGTTCCAAAAAACTGAATACGCGCATCCGAAGTATCTGCAGCAATTAAGTTGTAGATGTCGTTACTTACATTATAATCAGGTTGTGGATTATTATCACTACGGAATCTATTGATAAATTCTGACGCACGGTTATCGTTTGATCCGGTACTCACAAATTTAAAAACATATTCTTGCGAAGATGCATTGCTGTTGAATCTGTTTAATGAATCTGACAAAGCATAAGCACCACTATTAATGATTCCATTTAACAAAGGTAATGCTTCGTTAAATTTATTCATTTGAAAATAAACGATTGCTAATAATGACTTAGCAGCATCTTTATTTGCATAATTTCCGTTAGATTCTGGCAAGTTTTCAATTGCGTAATTTAAATCTGAAACTACAAAATCATAAACTTGTGCAACGGTAGCTCTAGGCAATGGATCTTTAGTTGCTTTATCTCTGATAGGCACACCTAAATGTGAATTATCTGCAGTGTAGCCATATGGCTGCGCCCAAAGTCTAACTAAATCAAAATGACAAAGTGCTCTAATGAATTTTCCTTCTGCACGCATTCTGGTTTTTTCTGCATCGGTTAATCCTACAATTTTATCATAATACAACTCCATTGTATTCACACGGTAAACTGGAATATATAATCTTCCATACAAACCACCTGCATCCGAATTAAAAAAGTTAGTACTGCGATTGTAAATTTCCGTTTTGAAACCTAAGTCATCACGAAAAGGTTTTGCAATATCATCACCCATTAAATCAGAATAGGTTTGAACAGTTCCATTGTATTGGTTCGCTAATGCATCATAGCAAGAGTTCAATAACTTTTGCATATCAGCAGGTGTCTTCAATGCAGAATCAACAAGAATAACCCCTGCAGGGTTAATGTCTAATTCCGATGTGCATGAACTTACAAAAAACACACTTGTAAGAAGCACAGATAATATCGTTAATTTAAAATTTTTCATATCCATTTGCTTAGAAAGTAATATTAAGTTGTAAGGTATAAGTCTTCTCTTGCGGAGGAGTCAAATAAGTAATATTTGGACTCATGTTTCTATCTGTTGCATTTTCGAAATCTCTCGCAATTTCAGGATCTAAACCAGTGTACTTAGTAAAGGTTAACAAGTTCGTACCAATTAAACTCATTCTGAAAGATTGAATTTTTAATTTATTGGTAATTGTTTTAGGTAATGAATAACCCAATGTTACATTTCTTAACCTAGCGAATGTTCCATCTTGCAACCACATGGTTGTGTTGATCCAAGGCGTACTAGATCCATAGGTTCTAGTATCTAATGTTAAACGTGGATATTTTGCAATATCTCCTGGTTTTTGCCAACGATCAAATATATCTGTTGTCATATTCCAGTTAGTTACAACACCTAACTGACGTTTAGAAGATGAATTATAAATGTCTCCACCTAACACGAAATTAAATAAGAAACTTAAATCGAAATTTTTATAAGAGAAAGAGTTGGTAATTCCGCCCATTGCATCTGGAAGAACAGAACCTACAGAAACTCTGTCTTTTGGATCCCAAGTAAATGTTTCATTCCCGTTGATGTCTAAATAAACTGGCTTTCCTGTTACTGGATCTACGTGTGAGAAACGCACTAAGAAGTTAGTACCTACTGGTTGACCAACTACTACCCTTGTGTCGTTTGTTCCACCACCTACAGCATCTTCGGTATACACACCAATACTGGTAATCTCATTTTTATTTCTTGAAATATTAAATTGTGTTGTCCACTTTAAATCTCTGTTGATGTTTCTTGAAGTAACCGATAACTCCACACCAGAGTTGGTAATCTTACCAACGTTATCCCAATAATTTGAGAAACCGATTGAAGGTGGCACCGATAAAGACATCAATACATCACTTGATTTTTTATTATAATATTCAAACGAGAAAGTAAAACGATCATTCAAAAATCCCATGTCTAAACCTAAATTATAAGACCAAGAAGTTTCCCATCTTAAGTTTGGATTCTCTAACTGAATTGGAAAAGTTGTTGGATTACCATTATAGGTAGGCGTGCTATTTGGGTTTTGAAACACACCTACATTTTGGTAGTTTGGAATATTTGCATTACCACTCTTTCCATAACTTGTTCTCAATTTAGAAGAACTTACAAATCCTAAATCTTTAATAAATGATTCTTCGCTCAACACCCAAGATGCAGAGAAGGCTGGGAAAATACCATAACGGTAATTTTTACCAAATTTTGAAGAACCATCCATACGAACAGTAGACTCAAAAAACATTTTGTTTTTATAAGAATAACCTAAACGAGTGAAATAACTTAAGAAAGCCCATTGTTGATCGGCATTTGTATATTTTTTATATGAAGCATTTGTAGAATCTGGATTCACATTGAAACCAACAGTTCTGTCATCTTCATTTTTATTATAAGTACTAGTAGTTGAACTTTGAAATTCATTCGCAATCATTGCGTTGAATTTATTATCTGAATTAATTTCTTTTGTGAAATTTAATTGTGCGTAGTAATTATAGTTATTTACAGTTGTTCCGTATCTATTTGCATTACCAGCATGTGTAGTGTTGATTAATTCTTTTGGATTGTAAATATCATCTAACAATACCATGTAATCGCTACTACCTTTTACTAAGGCAGAAAA
This sequence comes from Bacteroidota bacterium, assembly GCA_039798705.1. GTDB lineage: Bacteria > Bacteroidota > Bacteroidia > Sphingobacteriales > Sphingobacteriaceae > CAIKLP01. Next base: position 4,136 of record JBDKFN010000042.1, on the reverse strand, counting down.
ATTATCATTGATTTTGTAGTTTAATGTTAAACCATTGATAAATCTGTTTTCTGCTGTTTGCCATTTTCTTAACGCTTGATCTCTAACTGGAGAATTTGCTAATGTACCGTCTGCGTTATATGCAGATTGAGTTGGCAATAAAGTTGACATAGCAGCTCCTAAACCTCCTGCCCATGCAGTATTTACACGGTGATTCACTCCATTACTAAATGAAGTAGATAAACTTGCTTTTAATTTTGAGGTAATTGCATAATCTGCATTCAGTCTCATCGAAGTTCTATCGTAACTATTTCCTACTAAAAAACTTTCGTTTTTATTATAAGATACATTACCTAAAATAGAAAAGTCTTTTCCTCCTTTTGCAACTGAAACGTTGTGTGCATGTTTGATACCTGTTTGTGTTGTCAACGCAACCCAATCCGTATTAGTAACACCATCCCAATATATTCCTTGTCCAGTTCCGCCATCGTTTTCGTATGCTTCTTGGTATAATTGTACATATTGTTTACTGTCTAACATATCTGGCAAAGCAGTTGGTTGCGAAGTACTCACGCTTCCTGTATAACCAATTTGTACACCTTTTTTACTAGCACGTTTGGTAGTGATAATTACTACTCCGTTCGAACCTCTTGAACCGTAAATTGCGGTTGCAGCTGCATCTTTCAATACATCAATTGATTCAATATCGTCTGGGTTGATACTTGCTAAAGGATTGTTATTCATAGCACCACCATTCCCTTGTAAGAAATAATCTTGTGTAATTGGAATACCATCTACCACATATAATGGATCACCACCAGCACTAATAGATGCAACCCCACGGATTCTTACTACAGCTCCAGAACCTGCAATACCACTACCCGTTGTAACTTGCACACCTGGCAGCTTTGCTTGCAATGCACCTTCAAAACTTTGTACCGGTAAATCGTTTAATTCCTTTGAAGAAATTTTAGAAATTGAACCCGTAACTTCTCGTCTTAATTTAGTACCGTAACCAACTACTACCACGTCTTCTAATGATTTAGAATCTTCTTCGATAGTTAAGTTATAAACTGTTGTACCAGCGGTTAAATCTCTCGTAAGCATTTTATAACCTACCATTGAAACACGCACTTTGTATTTTCCTGCTTCGGTTACAGGAAACGAAAACATTCCCATTGCATCTGTTTGCACAGCTTGCTTTGTTCCTTCTAGAAAAACACTGGCACCAATAACTGGTTGCCTTTGGCCGTCTTGTACTTTTCCTTTAATTGTCTGCGCAAACGAAGACAAAGAAGATAAAAGTAAAACTAGATAAAGTAGTTTTTTCATCATATGTATTAATTAATTATTATTTTTTTATTCAATATGTTCGAACCATTGAAAAGTTGAACATTATAAATACCTGGTGTTAAATCCATGATATCTAAAGCAACTTCTTCGTTAGTGAATGCTATTTTTCTATCCAAAACAATTTTGCCAAGAGCATTTGCAATTTTTACTTGCACCAAACCCATAACTACATTGTTAAAATTAATAAATATTTTTTGATGTGCAGGATTTGGATATATAATTCCTTCGAATTCGTTTTCTTGCTTATTTTCATCAATTTTAGTCATCAAAAAAGGCTTTTTAATCTTTTTGTCTACCCAAAAAGCATATTTGCCAGCCCCTAAAACTACTCGTTTATTCAAATCTGTTACGAATATTGAATCGTCTGTAAAAACCGAATACCATTTACCGGCATGTGGGAAAAGTGTATTTGTTGAATCTGTTTTGATATCAAAATTGCCAACAAGTACCGCACTTAAGGAAGTGTCTGCTACTGAATAAATCTTCATGCCAGCATTTACCTGATAAGTGTAATTGCTTGAACTAAATGCAGGCTCTGTGTTTTTTAGATGTCCTAATATAGCTGTCACTTCATATAATCTTTTTCTTGCAACATCATTTGTATAATCCCAACGTATTGGTTTATTCCCAATTCTACCATTAAAATCAATGGAAACATCGTAGCCTAATTCCCCAAATTGCCAAATCATTTTTGGACCAATTAAAGGTATTAAAAAACACATCGCCATTTCATTTCTTTTCAAAGCCGTATTTAAATTTTTAACAGAATAATTTAAACCTGAATTTCCATATGTTAAATTTTTAAACATTAACCTTTCTTCATCGTGGCTTTCTGCATAAGTTACCAAATTAGGCACAGCCCAAGTTCTGCTTTTATAATTACCCCAACTGAAGTCGCTGGTGCTAACATAACCCATGGTAGCTTCATTGAATTTAGCATTCAAATTACCCCATAGCATAAATCCTTTTTGCGCTAATTCTTTTTCTTCCGAATTGTCTGCAAAATGTTCTAAAATTAAATATGCATCGGCATCGTAACTTCTTACTTTATTGTAAATACGATTCCATATTGCAATACGTGTAGCATCATACATTCCCCATGCGCCAACATTTCCGTAGGTATCTTTTTGAGTAAAACCTTTTGATAAATCGAAACGGAAACCATCAACTTTATATTCTGCAATCCAATAATGTAGAACTGAATCCACAAATTTTTGGGTGGCTAAACTTTCATGGTTAAAATCAAATCCGACACCATATGGATGTTTATCGTTTACATTAAACCAAGGATTGATGCTCGTCGGTCTACCTGTTGCATCCGCATACATTCTCACCATCGGACTTTGACCAAATGAGTGATTCAATACCATATCCATGATTACCGCAATTCCCCTTCGATGACATTCGTCTACAAATGCTTTATAGGCATTTTTAGTTCCATAATATTTATCAACTGCAAAATAAAATGAAGGATTGTATCCCCAACTTTCGTTTCCTTCAAACTCAGAAACAGGCATCAATTCAATTGCATTAACACCTAATTTTTGTAAATAATCTAAGGTGTCTTTTAAAGTTTGAAAATCATGTCTTGCAACAAAATCACGTAACAATAATTCATAAATAAATAATTTTTCTTTCGCAGGTTTTTGAAAAGTTGAACTGTGTTGCCAATTAAATGAAGGTTGTGCGGTTTGAAAAACAGAAACATATTCTGTGGTGTTATTTTTTGGATAAGGAATTAGATTCGGATAAGTAATTGAAGGAATATAAGCGTCATTATTTCCATCTAATAATTTATCAGCATAAATCTCTGCAACCTTTAACTGCGCTTGATCTATTAAATATTGAAAACGATATTCTTTACCCGGTGTTAATCCATTTAATTGTATCCAGTATCTCGCACCATCAGGTGTTTTGTTCATTAAAAATTTGGGGTCAATTTCCCAATTAGAATGATCACCCCATACATAAATAAAATTTTTAAACGGTGCATAAATTTGTAAAATGATAGCAGTATCTGATAAATAATTAATACCATCTTTTATACCAGCGGGTGGAAATGAAACAGCTGGTGAATTTCTAACAACTGCATACATGGTGTCACGTTTAGTATTACCATTATACGTTGCTTCAAAAATATATTTGAATTTTCCATAGCCTAAAGTTGCCGCAGGAATATTATATTGTAATAATGAATCATTATTTATAGATTGAATAACATTGCCATTTTGCAATAATCTTATACTAGATTTTTTAGAAGTAATGGCCTTAATTCTTAGCGTATCTGCTACATTCAGCAATTGTGCCTTTTCTACATCAAATCTTGCTTGAAATGCTCCCGAACCTATTGCAACAAAAATATCAGTGCCATCCGCTTCTCTTCCAACAATACTTCCAGATTGATTTCTAAATACAAAAGCTAATTTTAAAACTGTTTCTGAACTAGGTACACCATAAAAAGTATTGATTGTATATGTTAAAGAAAATAAGTTTGCTCCTACTTTTGTCATCTTTACTTTTGAATCATCAGTTCCCCAATTTCCTTGAACATATTTCCATGAAGTGGCAGAAGAACTTAAATTGGTAATTACGCCTGTGTGAGCATACACAACCGTTTGACCCATTAATGCTTTATTCCCTTTAGTAGCATCATACAAAATAGTTACTTGATCATTTTGCGTTGCAAATGAAGGCGTAATTGCAACTATTTGTGCATATAAACTACTATTGAAAAAAAATATTAGCAGTAAAATATATTTAAAAATGGCTCGACACATATTAATTAATTGTCGCAAGCTAAATAA